>JBDHGR010000052.1:0-14120 GCA_039589815.1 Gemmatimonadota bacterium
GTCTCCTCCTTCTGGTAGCACAAAAGGACGCCGACGTGGAGGACCCCAAAGAGGAAGACCTCCACCGGCTGGGCACGGTGATCCGGGTCGTCCAGACCACACGGCTCCCGGATGGGACGGCCCGGGTGGTGATGGAAGGAATGGGCCGGGCCCAGATCAGAGGGTTCGTGCCGTGGGAAAATGGGTTTCGGGCTCAGATCGACCTGGCACCGGGCGCGGAGAGGGAGGACCCCGCGACCACCACAGCCGAGCTGGAAGCCTTGGGCCGAAAGGTTCGCCGTCTCTTCGACGATTACATCGAGGCCAACGAGAGACTCCCCCCATGGAGAAGCAGGAGCTACTGGAGGCCCTCGACCTGGGGGAGCACCTCGAGATCCTCCGGCAGATTCTCGTAAGGGAACTCGAAATCTTCCGCATCGAAGAGAAGCTGGATGAGCAGATCCAGAATCAGATGGATTCAGGCCGCCGGCAACTCTACCTGCAAGAGCAACTGAAGGCTATTACGAAAGAACTCGGGTCGTCAGAAGGGGAAATGGGCGAGTTGGACACTATCATTCGCCAGACTCCCCTTCCCCCGGAGGCCAAGGAGCGGGTGGAGCGGGAGCTGGATCGGCTGCGCCACCTGAATCCGGTGGCCCCGGAAGCGGCCGTGATCCGTACCTACCTGGATTGGATTCTCGGGCTTCCGTGGATGAGGAAGACAGAGGACAACCTGGACGTTGGCCATGCCACCACGATCCTCGATGAAGCCCATTACGGGCTGAACGAGGTAAAGGAGCGGATCCTCGATCACATCGCCGTCCTCTCTCTGGTGGGAGACCTCCAAGGCCCTATCCTCTGTCTGGTGGGTCCGCCTGGGGTGGGCAAAACATCCCTGGGACGTAGCATCGCCCAGGCTCTTGGAAGAGAGTTTGTCCGGGCTTCCCTGGGGGGAATCAGGGATGAGGCCGAGATCCGGGGGCATCGGCGCACTTACGTTGGGGCCTTGCCCGGGCGCGTGATCCAAGGAATGCGAAGGTCCGGGACCCGGAACCCGATCTTCCTCCTGGATGAGGTGGACAAGCTGGCCAGGGATTTCCATGGAGATCCCGGGGCTGCCCTCCTGGAGGTCCTGGATCCGGAACAGAACCGCACTTTCACTGACCACTACCTCGAACTGGAGTTCGACCTCCAAGACGTTCTTTTCATCGCCACAGCGAACACCCTGGCGGGGATCCCGGAGCCGCTGCGGGATCGAATGGAGGTCATCCGCATTCCGGGTTACCTCACGACCGAGAAGAAGGCCATCGCCAAGAAGTTCCTTTGGCCCAAACAGGCTGACCGGCACGGCCTGGGGGAGAGCGCCACCGACATCTCAGACGGTGCCCTCGACCTCATCATCGGCGAATACACCCGGGAAGCCGGTGTGAGAGAACTCGAGCGCCGGATAAGCGGGGTGGCGCGGAAGCTGGCCAGGAGCGTGGCGGAAGGAGTCCGCTCTTCCGAAGGCATCCCGGCGGTAGAGCAGGAGGACCTCAAGGATTTGTTGGGTCCACCCCCTTACACGCCGGAGCCCCGGGAAGAGGGAATGGGAAGGGCCGGGATCGCCAACGGTTTGGCTTGGACCGCAGCGGGCGGAGAGATTCTCGACGTGGAAGTCGCCGTCGTCCCCGGATCCGGGAAAATCCAGCTCACTGGCACACTGGGAGAGGTCATGAAGGAATCGGCCTTTGCCGCCGTGACCTACGCCCGATCGAGGGCCCACGTTTTTGGGCTCAGCCCGAAATTCCACGAGGAAGTGGACATTCACATCCACATCCCTGAAGGTGCCACGCCCAAGGACGGCCCCTCGGCAGGGATCACCATCGCAGTGGCGCTGATCTCTGCCCTTACCGAAATCCCCACTAGATCAGATGTCGCGATGACCGGCGAGATCACTCTCAGGGGCCGTGTCCTGGGGGTAGGCGGAGTGAAGGAGAAGGCAGTGGCTGCCTTTCAGGGCAGAATCAAAAGAGTTCTCCTACCGTTCTCCAATACCGGTGACTTGGATCGGCTCCCTGAAGAGGTCAAAGACGGGGTGGAGTTCCTTCTGGTCCGCACCATGGACGAAGTCTTGGAGGGAGCCCTTCTTTCTTTGCCCGCAGGCCGACCCGAAGCCGCTCCGAAGGAGTTCCTGGACGGAGCCCAGGGACCGGGAGTCCGACTCTCTCAGTGATTATCCGGTCTGTCGAGTTTGCTGGATCTGTAGCTTCCCCAAAGGATCCCATTCCGGGGGACCTTCCACAGGTTTCCTTCTCGGGACGGTCCAATGTCGGCAAATCCTCTTTGATCAACACTCTCCTCAGGCGGACACGAAAGAAGGTAGCACATGTGTCATCGAAACCTGGGAAGACCCAGATGTTGAACTTCTTCAGGGTGAACGACCGCTTTTTCCTGGTAGATCTGCCCGGGTTCGGGTACGCCAAGGCCCCGGGCCCGGTCAGGGAGAGCTGGAAGCGCCTCGTGGAGTGGTACCTGGCCCGGCCGGAGGGTCTTCATGGCGTGGTCCACCTTGTGGATGGTCGGCATCCCCCTTTTAAGCTCGACCAGGAAATGATGGAATATCTTGGGGAGTTAGCGGTCCCGGCCTTGGTCGTTCTCACCAAGATGGACCGGGTCCCCAAAGGAAAACGGGCAAAGACCGTGGACCGGGCTGCAGCTGACCTCGGCCTCGATCCGGAACAACTCCTGGCCTTTTCATCTAAGACAGGAGAGGGACGTGAGTCCCTTTTGAACGCCCTGGATGAACTCCTTCCCCCCGAGGGAGACTGACGCGGCAAAAGACCCCCGGAGGCAACATGTTTTCTACGGCCTTCACTCTTTCTCTTTCGGCCCTCCTGCTCTCAGGATGCGGGTCGGGGGTTCCGGCTGTCCAAGGGGCAGCGAACCCCCAGGAGACCCCCCAGGAAGCCCAATCCAACCTGGTGCCCCCCGGCTATGGTACTCTCCTCCAGGACCAGATCTCCCTTCGACTCCAGAGCGGAAGCCTCCTCATCAAGGTCACTCCTCTGAACGAAGGGATCATCCGGCTCACGGCACCGGATACCTATGAGCGTCTTCGAGGCTTGGCCGAGGTTCACGGACCGCGAGCGACCAGAACCGCCATGGCTTCCGAATCCAGCCTCTTTCTGGTGAGCCTGTTCAGCTACGAGCCGGACGTCACGTATGAGCCCGAAGCCCTCCATCTGGTGAATCGCGGACTCCGCCTCAGGCCCGGGGGCATCGCCCCGATTTCACCCTCGTGGGGCACGCAGAGGCTAGGACAGCAAGAAGCCAGGATGGCCGTGTACGCCTTCGATGGAGACATCGAATGGGAATCGGAGCTGGCGGTCGAGTATCAACAGCTTCGAAACGAAATCTGGCGGGACCAGATACTCCCCCTCGTGGAAGCAGAGAGAGTGAAGGTAAGGGCCCGATCGGGCGGAGGCGGACGCCGAGCAAGCTCCTAAGCGTCCAACCCGTACTTCTTGATCTTCCGGTAGAGGGTTCTTTCCCCGATATCCAGGCGTTCGGCGGCTTTTCTCCGGTTTCCCCCCACTTCGCTCAGGACGGCCCGGATGGCCTCCTCTTCCACCTCCTCCATGGTCATCCCCGGCCGGTAGATCACACTTCCAGCTTCAGGGGGTGGTACCCACGGCGGTTGGATCTGAGACCCTTCGGATACCGGGGAGTCAGGAAAGACCTCCTCCATCTGCAGCCCTTCCATCACCCCATCAGCCCTTGAAAGGGAGATCTCCCCTCCCTGGACGTGGCGCTGTTGGTAGTGTTCGAAATCCCTCCGCAGGTCATCCATGTCCATGCGCAGGTTCACGAGGGTCCGAAACACGAACTCCAGTTCCGGCCGGAGGGAGGTATCCCCCCCTGGCTCATGGGGAGGATATCCTGGTGGATGGGAGCTGGGAGAAGCCCTCGGCTCCGGGGGTTCCTTACCTCGGCGGGAATGTCTCTGGCTTCGATGCGCCGGCCGGGCGCCAGGACCACCATACTCTCTACCAGGTTCCGAAGTTCTCTGACGTTCCCGGGCCACGAGTGTGTTATGAGAATCCTCATGGCATCCTCACTGATTCCGGCAAACTGTCGGTCGTGCCGGGCGCTGGCGTCTTGGATGAAGTGATGGATCAGGAGGGGTATGTCCTCTTTCCTATCCCTCAGCGCCGGTAGCTCGATGCGGAGAACGTTGACGCGGAAGTAGAGATCCCTCCGAAACTCACCTAGTTCCACCAGATGCCGGAGCTCCTGATTGGATGCCGCAATGACCCGAACGTCCACTCGAATGGGTCTCTCACCCCCGACCCGGTAAAACTCCCGTTCTTCGAGGACCCTCAGGAGCTTGGTTTGGGTAGCCAGCGGCATCTCCCCGATCTCGTCCAGGAAGATGGTTCCGCCCTGGGCAAGCTCGAACAGGCCCCTTCGAGAGTCGATCGCTCCCGTGAAGGCCCCCTTCTCATGGCCGAAGAGCTCACTTTCCAAAAGGGTTTCGGTGAGTGCCGCCACATTCACGGCAATAAAAGACTTGTGTTTCCTGGGGGAGAGGGCGTGGATCCCCCTGGCGATGAGCTCCTTTCCGGTACCGGATTCACCCGTGACCAGGACCGTGGCCTCCACCGGCGCGAACTGGACCACCCTTTCCAATGACTCACGGATGGAGTCGGTCTCCCCCACAATCCCCGTGATGTCCTGAAGCCGGTTGCGCTCGATAAGAGTCCGCCCCAGGAGCAGGACCTCCCTGGCATCAGCCGGATGAGGGAAAACCTCCTGGAGGTCCAGAGCTCTGGCGGCCTGCCGGGTCCCTTCCTCCCCTTCACGGGCGATCCCGAATACAGGTATGTGGCGGGTGACTCTCGCTTGCCGAGCCTGGGTGGCGGCCGATTCGTTCTTCAGCCCACCCGTGAGGATGAGCAGACCGGGATCCACAACCCCGGAGAGGTCCTCGTCCGGAGTCACCAACTCAACCCGATATCCCGCCTCCCGAAAGGCTTCACGGAGGGGGCCCGCTACCTTCAGGTCGTGGGTGGAAATCAGGACCGCGTCGTTCTTTTCTGACATATTAGGATTGCCGGTGAGGAGTATCCCACTCCCTCAAAAGGCCCACCAGGTGCCCCGCCAGGGGACCCAGGACTGCCAACCCATCCCGCACACCCCCGGGGCTCCCCGGGAGGTTTGCGATGAACACGTCCCCCCGGGAGCCTGCCAATCCACGGGACAGTGGGGCATAGGGTGTCTCTTTCTCCCCTCGTCTCCGAATGGCTTCCGAAAGGCCGGGAGAAAGGCGCTCCAACACGACCCGCGTGGCCTCCGGGGTCACATCCCGAGGTCCGAAGCCAGTCCCGCCCGTCGTGAACACCACGTCCACCTCTCCACCATCGGCCCATCGGAGAAGAACCGGGACAATTCTCTCCGTTTGATCCGGAACGACCTCCCTCAACACCAACTGGTGGCCTTGATTCCGGCACCAATCCTCCAGGATTTGCCCACTGGCGTCCACCCGCTCCCCTCGGCTGCCGGCGTCGGATACCGTGAGGATGCCGATCCGTAGTCGGGAGGTCTCGGAGGAACTCACCGCCTGACGGAGCCCTCGGTATAGAAGGGCGGCCGCTGAACCACTGCGGGAATGACCTTGTTCCTGATCCGGACCCCAACCTCTGTGCCCTTTGCCGTCATTCCCGTTGGGACATATCCCATGGCGACTCCAATCCCCAGAGAAGGGCTGACAACACCACTGGTGATCACCCCGACATCGACGTCTTCGTCCATGGCAACAATCGGATAGTCGTGCCGTGGAAAGCCCCGATCCGTGAGCTTCAATCCCACCAACCGACGATTGACTCCCGCTTCCTTCTGTCGGACCAGAGCGTCCCTCCCTACGAACTCCCCTTTTTCCAACTTCGTGATCCACCCCAACCCCGACTCGAGCGGGGTATGTTCCTCATCCAGATCGTTTCCGTAAAGGGCGTACCCCATTTCCAACCGTAGAGAATCCCGGCACCCCAACCCGGTAGCGATGAGACCTTTGGGCTCCCCGGCTTCCATGAGAGCATCCCAGAGATCCAACCCGGCCTCGGCAGGAATGTAGAGCTCGAATCCGTCCTCTCCCGTATACCCGGTGCGACTTATCAAGCCCTCGATCCCTGCCACGGCCCCAAGACCAAACCGATAGTACCCGATCTCCTCCAGGGACGTGTCGGTGAGCTCCTGGAGAATCTCCGCTGCTCTCGGCCCCTGGATCGCCATGAGGGCGGTGTCGTCTGACCTGTCTGTCACCTCCACGTCAAAAGCCGGAGCATGGCCTTGAACCCAGGCCAGGTCTTTGTCCTTATTGGAAGCATTGACCACCAGCATGAAGTGATCAGGCCCGCGATACACGAGGAGGTCGTCGATGATCCCCCCGCTCTCGAGGCACATAGCGGAATACTGTGCCTGCCAGACCTCGAGCTTTGAGACGTCGTTGACCGTGATCTTCTGAATCAGATCCAGGGCCTGCGGGCCCCGCAGCACAAACTCACCCATATGGCAGACGTCGAACAGACCGGCGGTGTTCCGGACAGCGTGGTGCTCTGCCATGATCCCCGCCGGGTACTGAACCGGCATCTCGAACCCGGCAAAGGGAACCAGCTTTCCCTCCAGAGCCAGGTGGGCTTGATAAAGAGGGGTCTTCTTCAGCGTTTCAACCATCGGTATTCCCTTTCGCCTGCCTGAGGCCTCAACCCATGAGCTCCATCATGATGGCTTTCTGGACGTGTAACCGGTTCTCCGCCTCATCCAAAACCCGTGATTGGGGCCCGTCGATGACTTCTGCCGCCACTTCCTTCCCTCGATAGGCTGGGAGGCAATGGAGGAAGATGGCTCCGGAGTGCCCCCGATCCATCACGGCTTGAGTCACCTGGTAGGGCTGGAAGGTGGCGATTCTATCCTGCTTCTCATCTTCTTGGCCCATCGATACCCATGTGTCAGTCGTAATGACGATGGCTCCCTCGACGGCTTCAAACGGGTCCCGGGTGAGGGTCACCGACGTGGCCTCCCGTGCTCGGGTGAGAATCGCCGGATCGGGATCGAAGCCCTCCGGAACCGCCAACCGGAGATCCAAACCGAAGACCGCAGCAGCGTTCAGCCAAGAGTTGGCCATGTTGTTCCCGTCACCCAGATACGCAACGGACGCACCTTCAAGGTCCGTCCCGAACTCCTCTTGGACGGTCTGGAGGTCTGCCATCAACTGGCAGGGGTGGAGGAGGTCGGTAAGGCCGTTGATGACCGGAACGGTGGCGTGGGCGGCTAGCTCTTCCACCTCGGCGTGGTCGAAGGTTCGGATCATGATCCCGTCCACGTATCGGCTCAGGACCTTGGCTGTGTCGGAGATCGGCTCCCCGCGCCCCATCTGAGAGGTCTGGGAGGCAATATAAAGGCTGTGGCCGCCCAACTGTGTCATCCCCACTTCGAAGGAGACCCGGGTCCGGGTGGAGCTTTTGTAGAAGATCATGGCCAGGCTCTTCCGACCCAGGGGCGTTCCGGCTATCTGACCAGACTTCAGCTCTTGGGCAAGGGAGAGAAACCCCAGGAGGTCCTCTCTTCGGTAATCGGATATGGCTACAAAATGGCGAGTCGACATAGCGGCTTTTGGGTCCAGGTGATGGAAACGTCGGCTCCCGGGCCCGCCCCGAGAACCAAGTTCAGCAAGGTATCATTCTCGGGAGTGTGAAGGAAAGCCGGAAGGGTCTCTGACCCGCCCCTTTCCGGGGGGGTCAGAGAGAGGGGGTTACGGTCAGAGGATGTACCGCTGCAGGTCCTCGTCCTCCAGAATCCCGCTGAGCCTCTCCCGCACGAAGGGAGGACCCACCAGAATCCTGTCCTTCCCTTCCTCGGGGAGCTCGAAGAGTAGGTCCTCCAACACGGTGGTAAGGACCGTCTGAAGCCGCCGCGCCCCGATATTCTCCATCCGGTCATTCAACTCGGCGGCGATCCGGGCCACCTCCTGAACCCCTTCGTCAGTGAAGTCCAGGGCGGTGCCCTCGGTTTCCATAAGTGCTCTGTATTGATGGAGCAACGCGTTTTTGGGTTCCTTCAGGATGCGGACGAAGTGGTCCTCGCCAAGGCTGTGGAGCTCCACCCTAATCGGAAAACGGCCCTGGAGCTCCGGGATCAGATCGCTGGGTTTCGCCACGTGGAAGGCTCCGGCCGCGATGAACAGCATGTGGTCGGTTCGCACCAGCCCATACTTCGTTTGGACGTTTGAGCCTTCAACCACCGGCAAGAGATCCCTTTGGACCCCTTCCCTGCTCACATCAGGACCGGTACCACCCCTCGCCCCAGCGATTTTGTCGATTTCGTCCAGAAAGATGATCCCGGAATCTTCGGCCCGGTCCAGCGCCTCGTTGACCACCTCGTCCATGTCGACGAGTCGATCCAGCTCCTCCTGTGTAAAGATCCGACGAGCCTCCCCCACCGAAACCGTTCTTTGCTTGGTCCGTTTGGGAAGCATATCCTGAAGCATCTCAGTGAAGTTGTGGTCCATGCCCTCCATCCCTCCCATGGGGATCATCATCCCCTCAATCGAGGGACTTTGGGAAACCTCCACCTCCACTTCCCGATGTTCCAGGACTCCGTCCAGGAGGAGTTTACGCAGCTTCTCGCGGGTTCTGGACCTCCGGTCAGCAGGCGAAAGACCGTCACCCTCTTCCACGTCGGGAGAGGTCTGGCGAACGCCGGTGGGCCCGGCGACGAACACATGGGCGTCGTCCTGATCCACCGACCCCTCCGTCACCTGCTGATCCTCCTGCTTGCCTGCGGTGATGGGGAGCAGGAGATCCAACAACCGCTCTTCCACCCTCTTCACCGCCTCTTCTTCGACTTCCGCTTCCCTCTCGGCCCGGACCATGTTGACGGAAGTGTCCACGAGATCCCTGATCATGGATTCGACGTCCCGTCCCACGTATCCGACCTCGGTGAACTTGGAGGCTTCGACCTTCACGAACGGAGCACCGGCGAGGCGAGCGAGCCGCCGCGAGATTTCCGTTTTTCCCACTCCGGTAGGGCCAATGAGGATGAGGTTGTTTGGGAAGATTTCGTCTCGCAGTTCCCCCTCCACCCGCTGTCGCCGCCAACGGTTCCTCAGGGAGATGGCAACGGCCTTTTTGGCATCATCCTGGCCCACGATGTACTTATCCAACTCTCCAACGATTTGCCGGGGAGTCAGTTCATCCTGCCATTCCACCGCTCCCTCAGTAGACCCTTGATCAGTCATTCTTCTCGTCGCGCTCCAGCTCCAACACGCTGATCTTTTGGTTGGTGTAGATACAGATTTCGCCGGCGATCTCCAGCGCCCGGCGAACGATATCCGGAGCCGAAAGATCCGAATGGGACTTGAGTGCTCTGGCTGCTGCCAGCGCATAGGACCCACCCGACCCTATGGCTACGATCTCATCATCCGGTTCGATAACGTCCCCCTCCCCGCTGACCAGGAAGAGGTTAGCGCGGTCGGCTACGATCAGAAGGGCGTTCAACCTCCGGAGGTATCGGTCGGTCCGCCAGTCCTTGGCCAACTCGACGCAAGCCCGGGTCAGGTTCCCAGGGTACCGCTCCAGCTTTTCCTCCAACTTTTCGAAGAGGCTGAAAGCGTCTGCAACCGCTCCGGCGAACCCTGCCAGAATCTTCCCTTCTTTGAGGGTACGGACCTTCTGGGCTGTCCCCTTCATCACCGTATCGCCCAGGGTAACCTGTCCGTCCCCACCGAGGGCGATCCTTCCCTCTCTTTTCACGGCCAAAACCGTGGTGGCACGCAGCTCAGGCTTCCTCATAACCACTCCTCGGATAGTGTAATGAAGAATAACCTCCGGGACTCTCCAAGGAAGGGGTTTGGGAGCCATTTGGGAGACCGCCTCAGCAGGGGGCGGACTTCTAGGATCGAGGATGGGATTGGTTGTATACCTTCTTCAACCTCTCCTTCGAGGTGTGGGTGTAAATCTGCGTCGTAGAAAGGGAGACATGGCCCAGAAGCTCTTTGACGGCCATGAGATCGGCGCCAGCATCCAGGAGATGCGTGGCGAAGGAATGGCGGAGGGAGTGCACACTCAATCCTTCGTCGGAAGCGGCCTTCGAGAGCACCTCACGGACGGACCTCTGGATCGACCGTCGGGACAACCGCCCGCCGTTTCTGTTCACCAGGATCGGGTCGGGGTCGCCGAAGGTCCGACGCCTGGAGAGAGCTTCCTTCCGCCACGGCTCGTATCGCTTCAAGGCCCCGATTGCCCTGGGGGTGACAGGTACGATCCGTTCCTTCTTTCCCTTCCCCCGCACCCGAACCTGGGCCCTCCTGAAATCCAGCCGTCCCCAATCGAGGCCCTGGAGCTCGGAGAGCCGGAGCCCACTCCCGTAAAGGAGCTCCAGGACGGCCAGGGTCCGGGTTCCGGAAAGGTCGTTCTCGGCAGCCCTGGCCTCGGCCAGTCTGAAAATCGCGTCGGTTTCAGGCTGGGAGAGGTGCCCAGGGAGGCGCTTTTCAGCCTTTGGAGCCCGCATGGCTCTTGCCGGGTTGGCCGGGAGCCGATCCTCAAGGTGGAGGAACCGGAAGAAGCCCCTGATGGCCGATAGTTTTCGGCCTATGGTCCGACGAGAGAGCCCCCGACGAAGACACCACCCCAGAAAACTTCTGAGCGCCAGACGGTCCACACCCTGCCAACCCCACTCTGGAGTCCCCAGGTACTCAGTGAGGAATGCGGACAGGTCGTCCAGATCCCTCCGGTAGGCCGACACGGTATGTTCCGACAGCTGTCTTTCGTGGGTCAGGACCTTGAGGTACGCATCCACCTGCGATCGGGTGGTCACAGCCCCACCCCCTCCTCCCTGAGCCAACCTTCGAATTCCTCCTGGGCCCGGCGGGCCAACTCTTCCCTCCTTTTCCTCTTGTCCCGAATCTTTCTTGGCAAAGGGTCGACCAAGCCCCAGTTCGAGTTCATGGGCTGAAAGCGGCTCGGATCCGACTCCCGCAAATACCTGTAGAGCCCCCCCAACATTGTCGTGGGCGGAGGTAGGGCCGGTGGCCTACCTGAGAGGATCCGGTCCAGATTGAGCGCCGACAGGAGGCCGCTGGAAGCCGACTCCGTGTACCCCTCCACTCCGGTGAGTTGGCCCGCGAAGAGGAGGTTATGGCGTTCCCGGAGTGATCCCCACTCCGTGAGTCGCCCAGGGAAGTTCAGATAGCTGTTCCGGTGAATGGATCCCCAGCGCAAAAACTCGGCCTCCTCCAGTCCCGGGATCTTTCGAAATACCCTTCCCTGCTCCCCGATCTTCAAACGGGTTTGGAATCCCACCAGGTTCCACATCTGGCCTTGCCGGTCCTCCCGCCGCAGCTGAACGACGGCGTGAGGCCTATCGCCGGTCCGAGGGTCCTCCAACCCGATGGGCTTCATGGGTCCGAAACGAAGGGTGTCCTCACCTCGAGAAGCCATTACCTCCACCGGCAAGCACCCTTCGAAGTAGGGAATTGACTCGAACTCGTGACCTTCATAGACGCCTCCGGTCCGGAGAGCCTCCAAAAACACCCCATACTCCTCCTGCCCCATGGGGCAATTCAGATAGTCGGCATCCTCTCCGAATCGCCCCGCCTCGAAAACCACCTCATCGTTCAATGACTCCCGGTGGACGATGGGCGCGATGGCATCAAAGAAGGAAAGGCCCTCGTCACCCAGGTGATCCCGGATGACGGCCGAGAGCGCGTCAGAGGTGAGAGGCCCGGAAGCGATGATGGCCGGGCCTTCAGGAAGCACGGTCACCTCTCCCCGGGCCACCTGAATGCGGGGATGACCTGAGATAGCGGCCGTCATCCCCTTCGAGAACAGCGCCCGATCCACGGCCAAAGCCGAACCTGCCGGGACCCGGGTATCGGACGCCACCTTCAGGAGAAGAGAGCCCAAGGCTGCCATCTCCCTCTTCAGCTGGCCGTGGGCGTTGGCCGGATCTTCGCTTTTGAAGGAGTTGGTGCAGACCAGTTCTCCAAGGTCCGCTGTTTGATGTGCCGGGGTCCGCCTCCCTGGCCTCATCTCACACAGGTGGACCTGATAGCCCCGGTCGGCTAAAAAGAAAGCAGCCTCGCAACCCGCGAGACCTCCTCCCACGATGGTAATAGGGTCAGTCACAGCGTTCCTTCGGAAATGCCACGACTCCGGCAGGCCGGCCAAGGTCTCTTGGGGAGGCCTTCAGAAAGGGCCAGAGGCGGCCCTCATTTCGCTTTTCCCCCTCGGGACCCCTTCCCCTTCTTCCCCCCCCGACCACTCGTCCCCTTTCGACCGCCCTTGCCTTTCCCCTTGCCCTTCCGGGCCTTGGCTTTGGCAAGCAATTCCACGGCCTCGTCCATGACCAGTTCACTGGGATCGATACCCTTGGGAACGCTCGCATTCAGAGTTCCATCCGTCACATAAGGTCCATAGCGGCCGTTCAGAACGGTGAGCTCGTGGCCGGAATCGGGGTGCGCACCCAGCTCCTTGAGGACCTCACGCCCCGGTCTGGTCTCCAGGAGTTTTAATGCCTCCTCCAGGCCGATTTCGAAAAGGAGGGCCGGAGATTTTAGGTTCCTGTAGGTCCCGCCAAGGTGAACATACGGGCCGTAGCGACCGATCCCCACGGTGACGTCTTTTCCGGTCTTCGGATCCACGCCCAGAGACCGCGGGAGGGAGAGAAGAAGGAGCCCATAGTTGAGACTCATATCGTCCAGGGTCATGCCCTGGGGCATGCTCACTCTCTTGGGCTTCTCCTTTCCGTCTCCGTTCCCGAGCTGGACGTATGGCCCATAGGGCCCCACCCGAGCCAGAACAGGGAGGCCCGAGTCCGGGTCGGACCCCAAGGTCCTTTCCTGTACCTCCGGAGCATCGAGAGGCCTCGTACTCTGGCACTCCGGATAACCCGAGCAGCCCAGGAAGCGCCCGAACTTGTTCCAACGGACCTGCATGGGACGACCGCAGAGCTCGCAGGTTTCACCTTCAGCGGCCAGGAGCTCCTTGATGATGTCATCAGAATGGGCCTTCCCCGTCTCCAGTTGGTTCTGGAACGGGCCGTAAAACCCCTCCAGGAGGGCTCCCCAGCGAACCTCGCCCTCTTCAACCCGGTCCAGCTCCCCCTCCATCCGACTGGTGAAATCCACGTCGAAGATGTTGGGAAACACCCGAACCAGGAGTTTCGCCACCGTGTCGCCAAGAGGTGTCGGGAAGAAGCGCCTTTTCTCCACCTCCACGTAACCGCGGTCCTGAATGGTGGAGATAATCTGGGCGTAGGTCGAAGGCCTTCCGATGCCCAGCTTCTCCAGCTCCCGGACCAGACTCGCCTCGCTGAACCTGGGAGGAGGCTGCGTGAAATGTTGGTTGGGTTGAAGCTCCTTTAGCCGGCCGACGTCCCCTGTGGCCAACTCCGGCAGCGGTTCCAGGTCGTCCAGCCGTTTATGGTCGCCCCTCTCAGTGGTATCGAGGTAAAGGCGCGTGAACCCGGGGAACTTCACTACCGACCCCGTCGCTCGGAAGAGATATCCTTTTCCACTTGCCCCGGTGAGATCGAAATCCACCGTTGTGGTATCATAAACAGCCGGCGCCATCTGACTAGCCACGAACCGGAGCCAAACCAGTTCATAGAGCTGGGCTTCATCAGGACCCAACAAACCTCGAGCCTCGCTGGGGTGGAGACCGGTATTCGTGGGACGGATGGCTTCGTGGGCTTCCTGGGCCCCTTTTTGTTGCTTCCCGTGGAAAAGCCGAGGTGAGGAGGCCACGTAGGCTTTCCCCATCTGGTCTTCGATCCAGTCCCGGGCCTGTGCCACCGCAGAGGCTGCAACCCGTGTGGAATCAGTCCTCATGTAGGTGATGAGACCCACGGACCCATGAGCCCCCATGTCCACACCCTCGTAGAGCCGCTGAGCGGTCCGCATGGTCCGCCGGGCTCCGAAACGCAGGCGCTTGGCGGCATCCTGCTGGAGAGTTGAAGTCGTGAAGGGCGGGAAGGGATTCTTTCGACGCTCCCGGCGTTTGACCGCCGAAACCTGGAAGGTCCTCCCTTTCAAGTCCCCGAGCACACTCCGGGCCTCCTCTTCATTGGATAAAGAAAAGGCCTTCCCGTCGATCTGGTGGAGTTTC
>JBDHGR010000053.1:0-13852 GCA_039589815.1 Gemmatimonadota bacterium
GGAGCGTTCTTGCCAGTCGAAGGAATCGGGGTCCTTGGTGATTTTCCCCCAGGTATCCCTGATCCCCAGGCGGGCTTTTTGGGCGGCGTAGGCGGTTCCGCCGGGAGGCAGATGGCATTCAACACAGTGCACGACGGTGCCACTTTGGGTGGCGAAATGCGTGGACTGCTTCCAGGAGGTCGTAGCCTGGGGGTGGACGTGGCAGGACTCGCAGAAGGTGTCGGTGGATGTGACGGCATTGCCCCCTCGGATCGTCATCAGGAGAACGATCCCAGTGGCCAACCCCCAGACAAAAGGACGACGCAACAGGCCGGCGGCGGCCCTGATTGCGTTCGCCGTCTTGTTCCCGGCCCTCGTCGGGAGTCGCACGGTCATGTCCTAGGATTCATGCGACTCCGAACGTCTCCTTGGCCCAGGCCACATTAGCCTGGGTGTCCTCCAGGAATCGATCGGCCCGGCCACTGGTCTCCAGGACCAACCACTTATCGTAGCCGATTTCCCTCAAGGCTGCCGCGGCGGCCTCGTTGTCGACCATACACCCCTCGCTGCCGAGGAGCGGAGTGTTCCAGTCCTTCAAGTGGACCTCACATAGGCGGTCGTTTCCAATGGCCGGGAGTTCCGATGGGACGTCGTAACCATTTCCGGTGGAGTTCCCCAGATCGTAGTAGACCTGCAACCAATCCGACTCCACCCGGTCGATGATCTCCAGGTTCTGGGCGGCGGTGATGGTGTTCTCCAGGCCCAGGGCCACTCCCGCATCCCGGGCCCGGGGCACGACCTGGATCAGCGTGTCCACAACGCTCCCGACCTTTTCCTCGTCGAGCCGGAAGGACGCGAACTCTCCGTCGGACTCGTTCACGTACTCACCGTTCTCGTCTGTGAGCCTCAGGTCGCCGTTCCCGAAGAACGCCATCAGCACGTTGCTGGCCCCCAGGGCCACGGCGGTGTCGATGGCGTCGATGAGCCAAACGGCACAGCGGGGCTCTTCTGCCAGAGGGTAGGTGTTGAACATTCCCAGTGCGATCGAGTGGAAGGTGACTCCGTGCTCCCGTCCCAGCTCCAGGTATCGTTCCCGGACCGTTGGGTCCCGCAACAGAATCTGCTCCGGGTCCCGCCCCAGGCTGACCTGGATTCCGGTAAGATTGGCGCTCGCGGCCTTCGGTATCTCCTCAGGCTCGCACATGGGTCCCAGGTTCCAATCGCAGATCCCGATGCCGGGGTGGCCAACGAACGCCGGCTGGGCGGTAGAAGCTGGTGAAGAGTCCGGCGAGTTCTGTGAGCACGCTGCCAGGCCCCCGACGCCGAGTGAGCCGGCGACTACCCCTACTCCGGTGGTCTCCAGGAACTTCCTGCGGTTGATGGTCATCGGTCTCCGCCTTGTCTTTCTGTTTCTGGGGTCAACGGTCTGAGAAGAATCTGCCGGAATTGAATGGGATGGCTCTCGCTCTGTAGGGCGATGTAGCCTCCGGCCAGGGGCTGTCCTTCCGCGGCGGCAGGCTCCCCGAACTCCTCTACTGTCGCCCCCCCGATGACCAGATTCGTGTAGGCCATGACGGTATCCCCGTCGATAATGTGAGCCACGAAGGAGTCTCCAAGAACCACCATGTCCATGATCACCCATTCCTCACCGTGGATCGTAGGAGCCGAAGCGGTGATGCAGTGATCCTCCCTCAACTTCCCGTCGATCATGACATGAGTGCCAGGCGTGCAGACATTTGCGGTCGGTCTGTCGTCGGTGCCGTTACCGCCCAGCAGCTGAGCCTCGATGGAGAGGGGGAATCTCTGGTTCTTCAACATCGATCCCGGACTCTGGGCGTGGAACATGATCCCATTGTTTTTGAACGCCCAACCTGGCGCGTCCGGGAGCTGCTCACCTATGAACCGATACTCCACTCTCAGCTCATAGTGGGAGAAGGGTTCGCGGTAGAACAGGTGCCCAAACCGGTCCTGCCACCCGTCGTAGTTCTCATAACCGACCGTCAGAAGTCCATCCTCGACCCGGATCGTTTCCCAGGGATCCTCCCCCAACCCGTTCCCGGTGATCTTTAGAGTCCAGCCCGTGAGATCTTGGCCATTGAAAAGCGAAATCCATTCTCCCGCCACCATCGATTCAGGCTCCCTCTCTTGAGAAGGAGCACAGGCGATGGCAGCGAAGCCAAGAGAGAGGACGGCAGTGACCCTTCCACGGTGGATTTCAAAGGGGCGAAAACGGCTATTCATCCGAATTTTCCTGGTCCATTGGTTCCGGGTTTTTGTGAACGTAAGGCCTCCGTCCACGTGCCTCTCAGCGGAAGGTGCACAGGGTAGTGTGGGGTGGCAGAGGTGGGCCTGGCAACGGTGTGGCCCGCCGAACCTGTCTGAACCTGCCAGTTGCCGCCGATCGTTAACCCCCCATAAACTGTCGGCAGGTGAGTATTGAGAGTTTCACGGCTGACAGGAGATCTCGTCATGCAGTCGTTCCGCATCTTCCCGATAGCTGTCCTCATGTCGGTTGGCCTCGCGTCCTGCGGTCCGGCATATACCACGGACAACCCGGCCGATCTGATTCTCCTGAACGGTGCCCTCTACACCATGGAGGAAGACCATCCGTGGGCCTCAGCCCTGGTCGTCACGGGGAATACCATCACCGCTGTCCTGGATGACGATGCAGAAACGGATGCGTATCGAGGGCCTGACACCGAGGTCGTCGACCTGGAGGGAAAATTCGTGGTACCGGGCTTCATCGACGGTCATGTGCACTTCAACAGCGCCGGTGGCCTCATCAACGACGCCAACCTCATGAACGTGGCCGACGATCCTGGGTTGATACAGGAAATGTCGCGGTTGGTGACCCTCCTCGAACCGGGGGAGTGGATCACCGGTGGCCTCTGGGGGGCCTATGAGGAGTGGTCGTTGGGAGCCGAAGGGGCTGAGGAAAAGACCGACTCCCGTTGGGAACCCGACCGCTGGGCTATCGACGAAATCACTGCGGATCATCCCTGCTTCCTGAATAGCTTCGACAGCGAGCTTTACCTGGCCAACACGGCTGCCCTCCAAGCGGCGGGTTTGGAAGGGGCTCCCATGGAGGGGATGAAGCTCAACGAGGATGGGGTCCCCACGGGTTTAATCTATCGGGGCTCTCCGGCCCTGAGCAGGATCCGGAGTGTCCAGAAGCCCAAGTCCCACCAGCGACTCCTCAATGAGAACCGGGCCGCCCTGAAGGCTCTTCGTGAGGCCGGGATCGTGGAGATCCACGACATCGCCAGGCCGGAACAGACGGCTCGGTTCGCCGAGCTCCAGGAGAACGGTGAACTCACCACCCGGGTCTGGCTCCGCCCGGACCTCACCCGGGGAGCCGACCTGGGAGCCCAGGGTTTCACCATGGGCCTCCACCCGCAGACCAAAGAACCGGACGCCTTTCTCCGGTACGGGGCGCTGAAAGGTTATATCGACGGCATCATGGGAACCCACGGAGCTCTCTTCTTCGAACCCTACGACGACCAACCAGACAACTACGGCCACTACCGCCGCCATACCAGCAACGATTCCCAGATGGCGATCGGCGACATGGAGAAGATGTATACCCTGATCAGAGCCGGCCTCGACGCCGGCTTCGTACCGAACGTCCACGCGATCGGTACCAGGGGAGTGGCCTTGATGCTTGACATGTACGAGCGCTTGAAAAATGAAGGGGTGGATCTCACCGGTTTTCGGGTCATCCACAACCAGGTGGTCCGGCCCGAGGACTTCCCCCGGTTCCAGGAGCTCGGGGTAATCGCTGAGGTGAACCCGTATCACATCTCCGACGACATGCGGTGGATGGAGGAACGCATAGGCCACGAGAGAAGCAAGGGCGCTTATGCGTTCGCATCCATGCTTGAGCACGAAACCATGCTTTCCTTCGGCTCCGATTGGCCTGGGACCTCGGCCGCCGAATATCACATGCATCCGAAATATCTCATCCACGCAGCCGTTAATCGGACCACCCTCAACCACACACCGGAAGGCGGATGGTTCCCGGAGCAAAAGATATCGGTCCACGAAGCCTTGAAGGGATATACTATCAATAATGCTTACGCAGCCTTTGAAGGTGATATTCGTGGATCTCTCAAGGCCGGGAAACTGGCGGACATCACCGTCTGCGATCTCAACCTCATGGAGATCGATCCCGGGGACATTCTCGACATGAATGTCGAGATGACCATCGTAGATGGGCGGATCGTCTTCCGTCGCGGAGAGTAGGGCTTGGAAGGAGCAAGAGATGGATAAGCCGGTGGCCATAGCCGTGGACAACAAGAAGGACACCGTTTACGTGGTCACGGAGGCCGGTCACGTATACGCGTCCAGACCGGAAGTCGGGGCATGGCGCGATCTCGGACCAGTGCCGGGTACGGCGGCGGCTAAGAAGAAGAAATAGAGGCCCGCCCGCAATATGCGGGTTTACGAATATCAAGAGACTGAGGGCCGGCTCTTGCGCCTGGCCCTCCCCACGAGCAATATCGGCCCCCCCAAAACCTCAGGTCGACGCGGGTCCCATCTTCATCTTTTTCATGATCTCCCGGTGGGTGCTCCCCTTTTTTGGACCGGGTAGGCCACGGGAGAGCGCCAGCAGGAGAGAACGAACGCAATCTCTGGGTACGACCTTGTCTCCTCTCAAAATCCAGAGTGTCCCTGCAACCAGAGTGTCCAGAACCCGGGCCAGCTGCTCCCGCTCTGCTATGGAAAGCGGTCGGGATCCCGGTCGGGCAAAATCCAACCTTCTCATACAGTCCATGAACGCGGCCTGGGACACCAGGTCAGTGGGGTCCCACGCGGTGGGAGCCGTCTTGGGCAGAAGCGCTACCCAATCCGGTGCCTCAACGCCGGCCTCCTTGGCCTCGGCCTCGAAAACCGTCACTTCCCCTTCTCCAAATAGCAGCCACTCCAGTCGGACACCAAACACGCGGCTCACCTGGGCGTAATAGTCCACGGGAGCCTTTCTGGTAGTGTGGTAGTTTCTCACGCCGGCATAGCTGATCCTGTATTCATCTGTTTTTGTCAGGAGCCTATGGAACTCAGCAAGCGGGATTCCGTCGAGATAGTGTAAAC
This sequence comes from Gemmatimonadota bacterium, assembly GCA_039589815.1. Lineage (GTDB taxonomy): Bacteria > Gemmatimonadota > Gemmatimonadetes > Longimicrobiales > Gaopeijiaceae > JABDNZ01. Next base: position 5,068 of record JBDHGR010000053.1, read on the forward strand.
GCAGGTGTTCCAGGCGTTTAGCTTCGGGGATAGACGGATTTGCAGGTGCCACGATCGTACCCCTCCACCTACAGATGTAGGTAACCCTGGCGAACCGAGATCTAAAAGAAACATACAGTGTATTCGCACGAATGTACGACCCACCGTGTTGGTCCCGCAACATATAGAGGGTACAAATGGAAAATGCCGGCGCTGGGAGGGATTTAGGTGCCGCTGACTGGAAGGGTTTGCAGAACTGCGGCCACTCGGAAGGCCGCCTCGTGGGTGAGGACTCGATGAACGTTGAAGCCGAGCGGAAACAAATGACGTGGCCCCTAGGCATCACTGAGAGGCCCTCAGAGAAGACTTTTTTCCTTTGGTTCTGTTTTGTCCGGGAGTTTTGGGTCCGATTCCGAGTCCGGATTCAGTGTACGCCCCTTGGGAAAGGGAGAATCAGGCTAGGCGGGGGGGGCTCCCGACCAGGTCCTACTCCAGCCCCACTTCTGAATCCACGGCCCGGAGGAAGGGAAAGGGGATCAAGGAGGTGAGGTTCTTGGCGAACCCGTCGAGGCCGGGGAATAAGGTTGCCGAGCTCATATTCATGGAAAGCAGTTCCCGGGTCGCCTCTTCCAAGAACGCTCTATTATTCGATAATGGAATCTCGACCAAGAGTCTCTGCGGCTCGTCCACCGCACGAAGATTATCCATGAAAGACTTTGTAATATCACCTGGGACGAGGAATATGCTTTGTTGTAATATCAAGCGACGGTTCATTCGCCATGGGTTCAACGGGAATATCAGGGGATAACGGGGCGAATGATCGATGATTGCCGCAACGGTGTCCCTGTTCTTTGCGTTCGGATCGCGCCGCAGGAGGTCCTCGAGGTGTCCGAGCCGGTCCACCTTCTCCCGGACCCGGACGAGGTCCATGGCGAACAAGGACGAGGGTTGATGGGCCTCAGCCCGCTGAACGGCGAAGTGCACGGCGACAAAAAAGGAGAAGCTCCAATCCAGCAGACGCGTGGGGGCTCCGTGGTGTCGCATGAGGGAGAGCCACCCGATCCGGTCGCCCTCGGCCGGCTCCGATGGGAGAAACAGATGGGCTTCCCGTCGAAACCGTCGGATGAGCCCCTCTTCGATCTCGGGCATTTCCGACCATTCCCTTTCCCACCGGTCCACCGCAGCCCTTTCAAGACTGGTCTTCAGAGCGCCCGGGCTGCAACAATCGCCCCGAAAGCACCACCAGCCATCTTTGAACTCCTCATACCGATCGAGAAGTTGACGCCAGCTGGCTACCGGTTGAGCCATGGGCTGCCTCCCGAACTCAGGTTTCAAGAACCGTCGAATCCCACCCGTTTATGGGAGCCGTCGCAGAAAGGTTTGTTCTGGGAGGCGCCGCATCGGCAAAGGAAGAAAGGCATTCCTTCCCTCGTGGGGAGGTCGTTCCCCGCGTGATCCTGCAACGTTACGTCGCCCTCGACTTTCAGGGATCCATTCTCGGTGATAATGATTTTCCCTTCGGACACTGGTTTCTCCAATCGGCGGGTTTCCTTGCCCCCACAAAGCCCGTGTGGCGATGCGGGGTTCCGGCCTAAACCCTTGGAAGGTATTGTACCCATAGACCCACGGTCCAAGAAAGGAGGCCCGGCTTTGAATTCTGCAGTCTCTTTGGTCAAAACCTATCTGACGCTCAACGGATACTTCGCCAGCACGGAGATCCCCGTCATCAAGAAGGGGAGTGACGGGCTCTTCTTCGAAGTCACCGATATCGATATACTCGCACTTCGGTTTCCTCAGGCCTCTCATATTGTTGCACAGGGGCGGCCAGGCCCCCTGGACGATTTACATTTTGATCCCGACCCGGAGTTGGATATTCCGTCGGATGCCATGGACCTGATCATCGGGGAGGTCAAAGCTGGTCGGCCCCGGTTGAACCCCCACATGCGTTCGGAGGACACCCTCTACCGGGCTTTGGTACGTTTCGGCTTTTGTCCCGCGGATCGTTTGGACCAAGCCGTCGAGGAGCTTCAAACACGAGGGGAGACGTGGGTCCGGGACGGGGGTGTAGCGGTGCCATCACGGGTAAGGATCGCTGCCTTTGGGGACGGAGAGGACCAGCAAGGGGAGGGGTATACGGTGATCCCTCTCAAGCGGGTAGCCGATTTTGTCATGGCCCATCTGAAACAGTACCATGACGTCCTTCATCCGGTCCGCCTTACCGATCCTACCCTGGGGCTCCTTCACCTCCTGGAGAAGCTGAAGGAGGAAGGTTAGGGTGGGCCTGGCTCGAGGACGGACGCGGGGAAGCTGCGGATGGTAAGGCGGAGGGAAACCGTCGAGGTAGACGTCGGCGGAGTAGGAGTCGGGGGGCAGAACCCGGTGGTGGTTCAATCGATGACCAACACCGATACCGCCGACGTTCTATCCACTGTGGAACAGGTAACGGCTCTTGCCCAGGCTGGGAGCGAGTTGGTGAGGGTCACCGTAAACAACGAGGGTGCGGCCAAGGCCGTGCACGAAATCATATCCCGGCTCCGGGACCAGGGAACCGACACGCCGATTATCGGCGACTTTCACTACAACGGTCACATCCTTCTCACCAAGTACCCGTCGGCGGCCCGGGCATTGGCGAAATACCGCATCAACCCCGGGAACGTCGGCACCGCCCGCCGGGACGAGAATTTCCAGGCCATCGTCAGGGTGGCGGCGGAGAACGGTAAGCCCGTGCGGATTGGCGTAAACTGGGGGTCCTTGGACCAGCGGCTCCTCACGGACCTCATGGACCGGAACGCCGCCAGCTCCGCACCGAAGGAAGCCGGAGCGGTTTTGAGGGACGCTATGGTGGAGAGCGCCATGCGCTCGGCGGCCCTGGCTCAGGAGACGGGCCTTGGGCACGATGGCATCATCCTTTCGGGGAAAGTATCGAAGGTCCAGGAGCTTGTGGCCGTTTATCGGCAGATGGCTCCCCTCAGCAACCACCCCTTCCACCTCGGTCTCACAGAGGCGGGCATGGGAGCCAAGGGCATCGTGGCCACCACGGCTGGGCTGGCGCCCCTCCTCTTGGACGGTATCGGCGACACCATCCGTGTGTCCTTGACCCCAGAGCCTGGGGGAGACCGGGCCGAGGAGGTCCGTGTGGCCCAACAGATCCTTCAGTCCCTGGGGCTGCGAAGCTTCGAGCCTCAGGTAACCGCTTGTCCTGGATGTGGCCGGACCACCAGTACCTTCTTCCAGGAGATGGCCAAGGAGATCCAGGGATTCATCATCGAACAGATGCCGGTCTGGCGGGAGAGCTACCCAGGTGTGGAGGAGCTGGACGTGGCCGTCATGGGGTGCGTGGTCAATGGCCCCGGAGAGTCAAAACATGCCAACATCGGTATTTCCCTCCCGGGTACATTCGAAGAACCCAAAGCGCCGGTCTATGTCGACGGAGAGCACTTCAAGACTCTGAAAGGGGAACGGTTGGTGAATGAGTTCAAAGGGATCCTCGAAGAGTACGTGAAACAGCGCTACGGAGGGGAGTGAGGCGCTTTTGGGACTTCTGGCCCCGAACGGGCCATTCCGTCCTCGCTGTCTGACTTATGTGACAATAAGACCCAACCAATCCCGAACCCGCAAGAGCTTATCCACTCCACGCAGTCTCGTCTAACCGCCTATTCAACAACACCTTAAGGTCCGAAACCCCTCGGTCTGAACCCTCCATCACCGGCGGCACGAATCTCGTTATAGGAGGATCGGGAGAACGCACACGGGCATTTGGAGGGGATCATGAGTCGCTTGGTGAAAGATGTGATGCAGCGTGAAGTGGTGACGGTTACACCGCAGACGCCCGTCAGAACGCTCCTGAAGCGTCTCGTCAGTGCTCAGATCAGCGGAGTCCCGGTGGTGACGGAGGAGGGAGAGATCGTGGGTGTGGTCTCCACGACCGACCTGGTGCGCCTGGGTGCAGGAGAAAAAGAACTGAACGCTGCGGACCTGCTTTTGGAGCCACTGGTCCTGCCGAATGAGGAGTACATGGAGGAATCGATGGCTCCTTTCTACATGGAGGCCCAGGACTGGCGTTATCCCACCGAGAACCAGTCGGAGGCCGTGCCAGAGGGCGTGTTCGACGGATATACGGTTTCGGATATCATGACCAAAGCAGCCTTCACCGTGAAGCCTACCGACACGGTTGAGGAAGCGGGGAAGTTCCTCCTTCAGGGCAGGATCCACAGAGCCCTGGTGGTTGAAGACGAGCAACTGAAGGGGATCGTGACGGCCTTCGATCTGTTGAGGGCTTTCGTCGAGGAGTGAGATGTCGAGTAGTGAAGTGAAGACCGGGGCCTCTTCGGCGGTCCCGGCCTGCCCGCTGGATCAGGAGGCCCGCGCAGTCCTCCTTCTGGACGCGGAACAGCGGATCGTGTATGTGAATCCCCCCGCCCGGGAGGCCCTGGGTCGCATGGGTGTGGAGAATCCCAGAACGCTCTGGGACCTGCCCGCACAGCTTCAGCCGGCGCTCCAGGCTAGCCTTCCAGCCGGGACTCCCGACCACGAGGTGCGTGGCCTGGCAGACGGGTTGTGGGGGGTGTACTTGCCCGTCCGGGAGTTGGATCCCGAGTGGCTGCGGAGCATGGTTGAGGCAGAGCAGATGGCGGCGGTTGGAGAGTTGGCGGCCACCGTGGCTCAGGAGATCGGGGGGCCCAACACATCGATCCAGGTGGCGGTAGATCACCTGTTGGATGGGTGTGGGCCGGAGCAGGAGCACGAGAAGAAGACGCTTCAGCAGGTCCTGGATCAAACCGAACGGATCACCCGCCTGACTCGCCAGCTCATCGCGCTGGCAGACCCGGGCCGGCCTCGCCTGGCACCCGTGGACCTGCACGAGATCGCGGAGTCGGCTTGCGAGCTCTTGGAGACCTCCTTTCACGAGCGAGGGATCGAATGCAGCCGGGAGTTGGGTGAAGACCCGGTCCTGGCTCTGGCCGATCCGAACCATCTCCTCCAGGCTTTGGTGAACCTGCTCCTGAACGCACGTACGGCCCTTCAGAGTTGGTCTGGCGAGCGCAAGCTCAGGATCCGATCGGAAGAGAACACCGATCGGGTCTATCTTCAGGTGGAGGACTCGGGTCCGGGGATCCCTCAGGGGGATCTCTCCCGGATCTTCCTTCCCTTCGTATCGACGACGGGCGGTACGGGCATGGGCCTCTATCTCACCCGGCAAATCTTGGTGGAACAACGGGGCGGGCTTCGGGTGAGGTCTCCGAACGAGCTCGGTGGCGCCACCCTTAGCGTTTATCTGGAAAAACCGACCAATGCCTGAAGAAACGGCCCAGACGGCCCAGAGTAGTGATGTGAACCCACGGGTCCTGGTGGTAGAGGACGAGGAGATCGTGCGGGACATTCTCCTGAAGGTTCTCACGGAGGAGGGGTATAGGGTGGATGCCGTGGAGACGGGGGAGGAAGGGCTCAAGGCCCTGGACAACCACCTCTACGACCTCGTTCTCCTGGACCTGAACCTCCCGGGCATGCACGGGCTGAACGTCCTCTCGGCGGCTCCTGCCACCCAGACCGATGCCCAGTTCATCGTCATGACTGCCTTCGGAACGGTGGACACGGCGGTGGAAGCCATGCGCCTGGGGGCCTACGATTACATCAACAAACCCTTCCGGACCGAGGAGCTTCTCCTGACCCTGAAGCGGGCCCGGGAGGAGGCGGATCTTCGAAGGGAGGTGGCTCAGCTCCGACGCAAGGCCGGTGAGCAGGCTCCAGGCTCCAAGATGGTGGGTCGATCACCTCCAATGCAGCGGCTCTTCGACCTCATGGAGAGAGTGGCTCCGACCCGCGCCACCGTCCTTGTTTCGGGGGAGACAGGAACCGGGAAAGAGCTGGTGGCCAGGGGTATCCACGACCTGTCCGATCGGGCTCGTCGCCCCTTCGTGGCCATCAATTGCTCGGCCCTCCCGGAGACCCTCCTGGAATCGGAGCTCTTTGGTCACATGAAGGGATCCTTCACCGGAGCCATTCAGAGCAAGCGGGGCCTCTTCGAAGAGGCTGCGGGAGGCACCCTCTTTTTGGACGAGGTCAGCACTGTTTCGTCAGCGATCCAGGTGAAGCTCTTGCGGGTGCTCCAGGAGCGAAAGGTGAAAAGGGTAGGGGGCAGGGAGATGATTCCCGTGGACTTCCGTTTGATCGCTGCTACCAATCGGAACCTGGCGGAAATGGTGGATGAGGGTGAATTCCGGGAAGACCTCTTTTATCGTCTGAACGTGTTCCCGGTCGAGGTCCCGGATCTACGGAGCAGGCGGGAGGACATTCCGGTCCTGGCCAACTTTTTCCGCCTCCGTTTCGCGGAGGAGAACATGGTGGAGCCCCCGGAGATCCCACCCGAAACCCTGTCCAGGATGATGGCTTACGACTGGCCGGGGAACGTTCGGGAGCTGGAGAACTTCATCGAACGTGCCGTCATCATGCACGCCGGAGCAAAGTCCATTCCCTTCGACCCGCCCCAGGCCCTCGGTCGACGCCCGGAAAGGGACACCCTCTCGAGGGCTCGGGCCGAACGCTGGGACCTGGAGCGATTGGAGAGGGAGTACATACTGGAGTGCCTGGAGGAGACTCACTGGCACCAGGGTGAAGCGGCACAGATTCTGGGGATCAATCGTCGGACGCTGTACCGGAAGCTGAAGAAGTACCGTGAGGATGGTCTACTGGCAGACCATCAGGTGTTGTAGGACTAACGCGGTGGGGACCCCACCCAAGATCATCCTATCCAACCGGCCCGTTCTTCCCTCTCGATACCAACCGGCATCCAAAGGGTGAAGCGGGAGCCCTGGCCCACGGACGTTTCCACTGTAAGAGTACCCCCCATGTGCTCGGCCATCTGCCTGGACAGCGCCAGGCCGATGCCGGATCCATGGTCTCCGTCTTCCGGGTTCACCTGTTGGAACTCACCCCAGGCACGCTCTAGGTCCTCCGAGGCGATGCCCGGTCCCTCGTCCTTGACCCAGATGGCCACCCAACCACCCTCGGGCTGCATGAGGGGAGTGCCTGCTCCGTTTCCGGTGTTGGCACCCAAATAGACCGTTCCACCGGCCGGGGAGAACTTCACGGCATTGCTCAGGAGGTTCAGAGTGATCTGAAGAACCCGGTCCGGATCGGCTACCAGTTCAAGCCTTTCCTCGGGTTCCTTGAAGATCACCTCCACACTCCGCCTATCCGCCTCCGGAGCGATGGCATCCATGGCGGCCTCCACCAGATCGGTGATTACCACCCTTCGAGGCCAGGTCTGGAGACGTCCTTCCTCCAGTCGGGCCAGATCCAGCACGTCCCGGACCAGGCGCAGGGCGTGGCTACCGCCCCGCAGGATCTTCCTGGCGATTTCCCGCACCTCCTCCTGTTCGAAGGAATCGGCGGGCCCGGATGCTCCCTGCTCCAGGCGCTCCGCCCAAAGGGAAACCCCGTGCAACGCGTTTCTGAGATCGTGGTTGACGTAGGCGTGGAGTCGGTTCCGGGCTCGATGCGCAGCCTCCAGCTCCGCCAGGAGGCGCTCGCTCTCGGCGAAGAGGCGGGCGTTCTCGATGGCTACCGCCGCCTGGGCCGCCAGCATCCGGACGATAGTCTCATCCTGCTCTGTAAATGCCAGGTCCTCGGCCTTATTGATCAGGTAAAGGTTCCCGATGGCCTCCCCTCTGACCCGGACCGGCACCCCGAGGAATGAGGTCGGGGCCGGATGGCCGTCGGGAACCGCCTCAGACCGGATGTCGTCCTTTGCCCAGGCCAACCTTATGGTTTTGTCCTCCGCGATGACCGCTCCAAGGAGGCCATGCCCTTTGGGCAGAGGACCCATATTCGCCTCCTCCTCCTTGGGCATGCCGGAGGTGATGAACTGGGCGAGCTCCGACTTCTGATCGTCCAGAATCCCCAAAGCGCCGTACTCGGCACAGGTGAGCTTCCGGGCCTCGTCCGCCACCCGCTTCAGGAGCTCGCTCAAATCCAGGTCCGAGGTTACCGCCAGTCCAGCTGCGTGAAGGTCGTGGAGCCGCTGGATCTGCTCTTCTCTCTGCCTCCGAAGGAGCTCCAACTCCTGCGCCCGGGTCCGTTCCGTCTGGTAGTACCGGGCATTCTCCACTGCCAGGGCCGCCTGCGTGGCAAAGGCGGTGAGGAGATGGGCGTCGGCTTCAGTGAAGGGGTCTCGGTCCTTGGACGCCGTGCACACCAGGGTCCCCAGCACCCCTTCCTGACCGTTGAGAAGGGCGATGAGAGCCCGGTCGATGGGAACCGGGAGCTTCGCTGCGATGTCCCCGGCTTGCCCTGCCGGCACATCGTTGTCGATCACCGGTTCCCCGTGGTCCAGGGCCCGGGCGCTGAGGCTTCTTTCAGCGGGGAAAGAGTGGTGGAGGGCGGGAAGAAAACTCCCTGAGCAGGTCTTCAGGAAGAATTCTCCAGCCTCCTCCCGATACTCGGTGATCATGGCTCCATCGGCGTTCAAGAGCCGTTGGGCGTTGTCACAAACCCGCTGCAAGATGGCGTCGACATCCAGGGTACTGAGGATGGCACTGCCGATCTCATAGAGAGCCGAAAGCTCTTCTGCTCTTACAGTCTTGGGTTTGGCCATGGTCTCTGGGGCCAGCTTCCTTGGGTCGACTCCCCGGGGTGCTCGGTTCACCGACAATCATTTAATATGACACAATCCGGAGTTGGGGCAATCTGTCACATCTGGAGTTTCCCCATTTTTTTCGGCCCCGTCAGGGTCCCAAAGGAAAAAGGGAGAGGTTTTGGGGTGGTGGAGGCGGTTCAGGAGGTCTGGAGGGCCCTGAACGGCCGTAGA
>JBDHGR010000054.1:0-13696 GCA_039589815.1 Gemmatimonadota bacterium
TGGAGATGCCAGGCCCGTTGGTCCATGTGGACCTGGATCCCGAGGTCTTCAACCTGAACTACCCCGCCGACGTCACCGTCGCGGCCGATGCCGCCGAGTTCCTCCGGGCTCTCTTGGCCAGGCTGGGCCCGAGACCGGGTGAGGGGGGTGGTGGTGGGGTCGAGGTTGGAGGAAAACCCGACGAGGAGTTGAGGGCGGCGATTCGCGCTGGTCACGAGTCGGTATGGGAGGGGTGGTTGAAAGACTTGAGTGGTCCAGGGGTCACCCCTGCCTATCTCCTGAGATCTCTCCAGGACCGCCTGGGACCCGACGCGATCTATTCCACGGACAGCGGCAACGGAACCTTCCTGGCAATGGAATGCCTGAGGTTGGATGGCCCCGGTCGTTTTCTGGCACCGGTGGATTTCTCTTGCATGGGTTACTCCGTGCCGGCCGCCATCGGAGCGAAGCTCGGCATGCCCGGTTCCCCGACCGTGGCCCTGGCCGGAGACGGGGCTTTCCTCATGACGGGTCTGGAGATGCTGACCGCTGCACGGGACGCCGTTGGGATCATGGTGCTGGTCTTGAGGGATCGGGAGCTTGCCCAGATCGCGCAGTTTCAGGATACGGCTCTGAGCAGGAAGGTCGCCAGCAATGTGGCCGACTACGATCTGGCCCAGCTGGCAGGCGGGATGGGCGTCGATATTCTAAGCTTGGCCTCGGATGAGGACGTTTCAGCGGTCATCGAGGAGGCTTCGTCGATAGCGGAGGCCGGGCGACCCGTCCTGGTGGACGTGGCTATCGACTACTCCAGCAAGACCTACTTCACTCAGGGCGTGGTGAAGGTGAACCTGCTTCGGCTTCCCCTGCGGGATCGAGCGAGGTTTGTGGGCAGGGCTTTGAAGCGAAAACTCCTGGGCTGATTGGCCGAGTCGAAGACCGTTCATTCCCCACGCATTGAACTGAATGTTCATCAGATCAGCGTCGGAGACGACGTAGTCTTTTCCTTCCACCTGGAGAAGGCCCGCTTCCCTGACGGCCTGCTCGGAACCGTGGTCTATGAAGGTTTCGTAAGGGATCACCTCGGCTCGGATGAATCCCCGCTCCAGGTCCGAATGAATCTTTCCGGCCGGTCTCCGTGCAGCCGTGCTTCGGCGGATGGTCCAGGCTCTGACTTCGTTGGCCCCCACGGTAAAGAGCGAGATGAGGTCAACGCCGCGCCGCTTGGCGTGGGGTCGCTCGCCGGCATACGAGCGTACGACGATTTCCACGAGGGAAAAATCTAACCGGACAAGGTGGCATCTGGAGCTGTCCAGGAGCTCTCGTGGCCGACAAAGATTAATGGGGTTACGCAGTTGACCCAAGACCGATAGAATACCCTCCTGTTTCCGTGACATTTCTACCGGAGGATCGCATGAACAGATTACGCCTAAGGCGATCAGGTGCGTTTTTGATCGTGTTGCTCGCCACCGCTGGGCCCTGGAAGAATGCCGCGGCCCAGGAGTTGAGCCTGAAAGACCAAGTGGTTGAAAGAGTCCTGGACAACGGGTTGACGGTGCTCATGGTGGTGAGGCCCCAGACCCCTCTCATTCGATGCATCCTGGCTTATAGGGTAGGCGGGGTGAACGAGCGCCCCGGCATCACCGGGATCTCCCACTTCCATGAACACATGATGTTCAAGGGCAGTTACTCCATGGGAGTGAAGCCCGGGATGCTGGAGAGGGATCAGGAGATCATGGCCCAGATCGATGACGTCATGGCGCTGATCGTCGAGGAAGAGTCGAAGGTCAAGGGGCGTGACGAGCAGAAGATCATCGACTGGAAGGCTCAGGTTTCGGAGCTCATCAACCAGCAGCGGGAAGAGACAATGCTGAGTGAGGAGCTCTGGGGGGCCTATCAGGAAGCTGGTGGAACCGGGATCAATGCCTCTACCGGGGCGGAGATGACCCAGTACTACGTCACCCTTCCGAAGAACAAGATCGAGCTCTACCTGGCATTGGAGGCAGACCGGATGGTGAATCCGGTGTTCCGGGAGTTTTACGCGGAACGCGACGTCATTACCGAAGAGCGTCGCATGAGCGAGAACCGCCCCGGCTTTTTCTTCAATGAACAGCTGAATGCCACCTTCTACGGAGCTCACCCTTATTCCTCAGGGGTCATCGGGTGGATGTCCGACGTTGCGAACATCACTCGAGATGAAATGAAGGAATACAGGGATCTGTACTACCGCCCTGACAACGCGACGCTTGTTATGGCCGGGGATATCGACGTTGACAAGGTCATGGCGTTGGTGGAGGAGTACTTCGCAGGGATCCCGTCCCGGGGGAAATCTCCCCGCGTGAGGACACGGGAGCCGAGCCCCGAATTCTACCGGGAAACCGTGGGCCCCGATTTCGACGCCCCCTACATCGAGAAGAGGGTGTACGGTCGAGCGGCCACTGCGCCATCGGTGCAGATCCTCTTCCACGTTCCACCCCTCTGGCATGATGACCTTGCTCCCCTCTACATGCTGGGCCAGGTCCTGAGCTCCGAATCTGGTGATATGCATAAGACCATGGTTCTGGACCGTGAGCATGCCACGAGAGTGAGTGCCCGGGCATCCAACTCCATGTACGACGGATCCTTTCGTTTCTCGGCTTCGGTGAAGGAAGTGCGGGGCCAGCAGGTGGTTTCTGCGGACGAGATCGAGAGAGAGCTCTGGGAGTTCATCGAGAGGGCGAAGGCTGAAGCCGTCGATCCTGATCTCCTTCAGAGGGTGAAGAACCAGGTCGAGGCCAGCTTCCTACAGAGCCTCCGTGGAACCGGTATCGCCAGCTCTTTGGCGCGTATGGAAACGGCTTACGAGTGGGAGTTCATCGAAGATCAGTACAAACAGAGGATGGCGGTCACCGCCGAGGATATGATTGATGTGGCCCAGAAGTATTTCACGAGAGACAACAGCGTTACCGGAGTTCTGGAACGCGAGAGATGATGGCCTTTGAGACTGTCAGAAACGAGGAACAGACAATGTTGAGAAGACTTACATCACTATCGCTCGCTCTGGTGGTGGCTGTTGGCGCCATCTCCGCCTGTGACGGCGGGTCCAGGAGCGGGCCCCGGCCGGAGGACTTTACCTACGAGCCTTTGGATTTCACCCCTCCAAGCCCGGATGGGTTTCGCACCGAGCTTTCCAACGGACTGATCGTCTACATCGCCGAAGACCATGAGATTCCCTGGGTGGATGCCTCTCTCATGGTGAGGACGGGTCCGTTTTTGGAGCCTGCCGACAAGATCGGTGTCGCCTCCCTGACCTCGAGACTCATGCGGGAGGGAGGCACCACCTCCATGACCGGGGAGGAGATCACGGAGAGGATGGATTTCCTGGCAGGTTCCGTGTCGTCAACAAGCCTCTCCATCCATACACGGTATCTGGATGAGGCCTTGGGCATTTGGATGGATATCCTGACCGACCCGGCCTTTCCCGAGGACAAGCTCCGGAGGAACAAGGAGAGCGCCCTCGTGGCCTATGAAAACCGGAACAAGAACGTTTCCGCCGTGGGTGCGCGGGCCTTCAACGAGTTGGTCTATGGTGAGGAGTCCCCCATCAATGCACGGCAGACCGACGTGATCATCAACGGGTTCAATCGGGGAGATCTCTTCGATTGGCACCAGAGATACTGGGGTGCGAACAACGCCATCCTGGTGGTGGCCGGTGACTTCGACCGGGAAGAGATGCTCGGGAAACTCGAAGCGAGTTTCGGCCAGTGGCCCGACGCTCAGGAAGCGGTACCGCCGATTCCCGAGGTCGCACAGGCAACACCCGCCGGGGTCTACATGATCGAGCCGGAGGTGATTCCCAATCAGGGAGTCATTCGAATCGGACACCTCGGACTCATGCAGGACCATCCGGACTATGCGGCGGTGGATCTCATGAATTACATCCTGGGTGGAGGGTCCTTTTCTTCCCGGATCACAAAAATCGTCAGGTCGGACAACGGACTGGCCTATTCCACCGGGTCCCGTTTTTCCGGGGGCACCCTTTACCCGGGAACCTTCGCGGCCAGCTGCCAAACCAAAAACTCCACAGTAGTGTTCGCTGCCCAACTCATGCTCAACGAGATCGAACGCATCCGGAACGAGCCGGTTCCTCAGGAGGATCTGGACTTCGCGAGGACCGCCCGAGTCAATGCGTTTCCTGCGCTGTTCGGCGGAGGGGGCAGAAGTGGGGCCATGTTCGGGAACCTGCGGAACTTCGCCAACCTGGAGTTCAACAACCGCCCCATGGACTACTTCGACACCTACGTCGAGCGGTATGAGGCCGTGACAGTCGAGGACATCCAGCGGGTTGCTCAGGAATACCTGAGGCCTGAGAACCTGATCATCATGGTCTCGGGGAACATCGAAGAGAGCAGGGCCGGTGCCGACGACCTCCTCCCGAACCAGGCCACCATCGATGAGCTGGCTGGGCTCTTCGGTGGACGAACCATCGACGGCTTGGCAGAGAAGTACGGAGACGGAACGGTTTACATCCTCGAAGTCAGGTGATCGGAGCAGTTGAGGTATAGGAGGCAGCAAGGGTAGCGGAACCGGAAAAGTCCTGAAGCGACCCCTCCGGCCCTCCGGGGTCGGGGGGGTCGTAGGGTTTGTGCCGGAGGCCGTCGATTTTACTATGGATGATCCCGATGCATCCGACCGGTAGGCAAGCGAGGGTTCTAACCGACCGTTCCACCGAGGCCCCGAAATGATAAACAAAGCGATCGTGTGGGTTCTGGCCGTCTGTCTGTTTGGACCGGTGTTCTCTTCCCCAACGCCGGTGGGGGCTCAGGAGGGTGGGTCGAGATACCTGGCTCTGGGACTGACGGGGGGGGGTGCCGTTGTTCAAACCGATCGACGGGATGACTCCTGGAAGTTCGGCCCCGTCTTTGGTGGGCGGTTGGAGTGGTCGAGGGGTGCGTCGGCGGCTTGGATGGTTGTCGATGTCCAGCCGTTCCGGGCAGAAAGGACCAGCCAGGCCGGCGATTTTCGCGCAGTCTACATCCTCCCGACCTATGCCATCGGGTCGGAATCCAACCGCATCGCCATAGGGGTTGGAATGGGCGTCTTCGACTTCACATCCGAGGTGGAGGAGGACGGGGTTGAGGTAGGGTTGGTCATCGGTGCATCGGGATCATACCGCCTCTCCCGATCAAATAATCTCGAATTTGGATGGAAGCGGATCCGAAACGTGCACGGCCTCAGGGCAAACGTCTTCTCGCTGCAGTTGGTTCAGCGTTGGAGATTCTAAGGGAATCGCCCGGCTGATCCAGTCCGGTGGGGTTGAGATGGTGAGCACTACCCCATTTCCCGCACCCGCACCTCGATTCCCTCCTCGTCGGCCAGCAACAGGACCAACTCTTGGGTGTCTGTCTGTCCAAAGTGATAGGGGTAGAGGATCCGGGGCCGGAAGGCCCTGGCCGCTTCGGCCACCATCTCCGGGGTCATTGTGTAAGGGAGATTCATGGGGAGGAAGGCCACGTCGATGTCTTCGAGAGCCCTCATCTCCGGCGTATCCTCCGTGTCGCCCGCCACATAAACCCGCAGGTCCCCGAAGGTGATGACGTAACCGTTTCCGTTCCCCCTGGGATGGTAGGGCATTCCTTCGGACCGCATGTTCACGATGTTGTAGGCAGGGACTGCCGCAACGGCGAAGCCGGCTAGGGTGGCCGCGTCGCCGTTTCTCATGACTGTCGCCCCGCCTACGCTCCCCTCACAGGATCCGGACACCACCACCTCGGTTCCTGCTTTGGAGATCTCAGCGACAGCGGCAGGATCCAAGTGGTCACCGTGTTCGTGCGTGACCAGGACCAGGTCTGCATCGGGGAGGGAGGCGTAATCGGCCTCTTGTCCGACTGGATCGATGTGGATCACCTTCTCCCCGAAGGTGAACATGAGGGTGCCGTGGCCAATGAAGGAGATGGTGAGGTCTCCGGCGCCCGTTGGTATGACGTCTTCCTGAGGCTGGCTTTGGGCAAGGAGTGGTGGGGCTGAAAAGACGGCCAGGAGAAGGAGAAGCAGATGCAAAACAGCCCTTTGCATTTCGTAACTCCCTGTTGGGGCGGCAGTGTGCTGCGACTCAATCTTCTATCCTTTCCGTCGAGAGACCAGCCCTGGGGGCCCTTCGACCCGCGATTGCCCAACCTGGCTAAACAGATTCCATGCCAATAAGAAGAGCCCTGCAAATACAGGGCTCTTCCGTTGGATGGGACTATCCGTGTCCCCCGGAGGGGACAGGAAAGTGTCGGTCTAGTACAGGCGTTGGATCAAAACTTCGCTTCTCCTCAACCCGCCCAGTCCTCGAGGAAACGACTTCCACCCTCGGCCCTGGCGATGATTTCCTCCACGATGCCTCGGAGCTGATCGTAGGGAAGCGTCCCGATGATCATGCGTCCGTTGACGATCATGGTTGGCGTGGAGCGGATACCGTATGTGAATTCCTCTGCGGTCTGCTCGTACTCGGTCCCCGTCATCAAGAGTTCGTGAACCAGAGCTTGGGTCTCCGGATCGGTCAAACCATCCGCGACACCGAACTTTTCCCCCAACTCTTGGATCCATACGGTCCGCTCGGGTCCCCGAGGTGGTGGCCAGGTGGCCCAGATCTCATCATAGATCTCGTCGAATTTCTCTAGGTCGTGGGCCGCAAGGAAATGAACGTCACACGCTCCGGGGTGGAATTCCCGCTTCGTTCCTGCAGCGTCGTTGCAGAGGTCCAGGGGGAACGGTTGGAATACCACGTTCATCTTGCCCGGGAACTCCTCATTCAGCTGATGGATCTGGTCAGCCAGTCGTTTGCAGTCGGGGCAGAGAAGATCGGCGAATTCGACGATCTGGACCGGGGCGTCTGTGAATTCCTCCGTGGATTTGACGGGCCAGAAGGGAGACAGGACGCTTGGGTTCCCGACCTCCGGGAGACTGAAATACTGGTCGATGATCCGGGCCTGGACTCCCCCGGTCTGGGCGTCGGTCTTCGCCTCATGGAAATGGGCGAAGGCGAAGGCGCCGACGAGCGTCACCGCAGAAAAAGTCAGGAGGTGGAGCACCGATGGCCTCATCCAACGGCCGAAGATCCCCGGCTTGTCCCCGTCGATACCATACTTCCAGAAGAGGAAGAAACTGATGATGGAGAAGAGGTAGAACCCGCTGCAGAGGAGGCAGAGGCTCCCCAGGACGAATACCGAATAGGATAGGAGGGTCACCACTCCCAGGGCGTTCAGAAGGGAGATGCTCTTGTTGCTACGCTCGAAGGCCGGGGAAGGGAAGAGGGTTCCAAGCAGGACCAGGGCGCCCACGATGATCCCGAAAAAGCCAAGGGGAACACCGTGAATCTGGGAAATCTCCGAGAACGCCGAGCTGTCACAGTTGAAGAAGGCGTTGATGTCGCAAAAAGAACCCTCGAAGATCGTCTCGGGGAAGTTGGCTGCGAAGTAGTGGTCTATGGTCATGGCGGACGCCACGATCATCCCGAGTCCCGAGACGAAGCTCAGGATCCGAGGGAGAGTGAGTCCGTTCAGGGTCAGGGATCGGTCCATTCGGAACTCCAGGGTTTATTTGTAGTGGACGGAACAGCCGTAGGGTTGGGTGGTGGGCTGGGTAACCGTCCGACCGGACATAGCCTCCCCCAGGGCTTGAACCAGGTAGTTCTTGGCCCCTTCGATGTCGGAAAGCCGGGGGGATGGCGTGTCGTCGATGGCGCCGTTGTAGAGAAGCACACCGTCCGGATCGATGACATACATCTGGGGTGTCGTCCTGGCTCCATATGCCCTTCCGGTGGTTCCCTCGGGGTCCAGGAGCACCGCTGCGGCTCGGTTCCCGTTCTCCTCGTTTCGGACGTTCATCTCGGAGGGCTCATAGTACCCTTGCTCCCCCGGGGCCGAGGAGACCACAGAAAGCCAGACGACGCCTTTCTCGCCGTACTCGGCCTGGAGTTTCTGCATGTTGCCGCTTCCGTAGTGCTTCTGCACAAAGGGGCAGCCGTAGTTGAGCCACTCGAGAACCACCCACTGGCCTGCGTAGTCCCGGAGAGAGTGCTCCTTCCCCTGTGTGTCCGGTAGGGTGAAGCCTGGAGCGGCGGCTCCGATCTCCGGATCCTGCATTTGGGCGGATAGGTCGGAGACTTGCGGCAGCCCTAGGATACCGAAAAGGAGAAGGGCGGCGAGAACTCTCATTGATTCATCCTCTATATCTGCACGTCTATATCTGCACGTCATTCAATCGTGTCGGTCTTTTCTGAATTCCGGACAGAACATACCGACCCGGATGTCAGGGTGAAAGAACGTCTGCCAGGGCGTCCAGCACGATTTTTTCCGTCAGAAAGGCTGGAAGAAGGTAGGGATCCGCGTCCGGGCTGCCCCGGTAAAGCGCGTAGACAGGGACCCCGCTTCGCCCGAGGGCTTCAAGAGCCGAAGTGATATCTGGGTCCTGACGCGTCCAGTCTGCCTTGAAGAGGGCCACGTTGCTGTCCTGGAAGGCTCCCTGGACCGTCTCCGTTCCCAGGACGACCCTCTCGTTCACCTGGCAGGTGAGGCACCAGGCTGCCGTGAAGTCCACGAACACAGGCCTCCCTTGGGCCACGGTGCGCTCTACTTCCTCCTGGGAAAAGGGGAGCCATCCACCTGTCATCGCCAGGGGTGGCGCTTCCTGTGCGGTTCCACGTGCAACAAGGCCGATGGCGCCAGCCCACATCGCGAGCGACACGATCCGAGCGACGATCCCACTCTTCAGCTCGGTCCGTTGCCACCGACCCACCATCCACCCGGCGGCTGTAACCAATAGGAGAGCGGAAAGGAGATACGTGGCCCCACCGACCCCGGTCTGCTGCCCGAAGACCCAGATTAGCCAGATGACCGTGGCAAACATGGGAAAGGCCAAAACCTGCTTGAGGGTCTCCATCCAGGGCCCTGGGCGAGGGATCCGTTCCAAAAGTCCCGGTGCCAACGAGAGGACCAGGTAGGGAAGAGCCATCCCCGCCCCAAGGAACCCGAAGATCAGGAGGGTTTCGGGTATCGACCTAGTGAGAGCGAAGCCAAGTGCCGCTCCCATGAAGGGAGCGGTACATGGGGTGGCGATGACGGTGGCCAGGATTCCGGAGGCCAGGGACTCGCTGTAGCTCCCAGGCTCCCCAATCTTCCCTCCCACCCGCGTGAGGGACACTCCAACCTCGAAAAGGCCCATGAGGTTCAGCCCGATTGCGAAGAAAAGGGCTGTCATGAAGGCCACGAAGACGGGGGATTGGAGTTGGAATCCCCACCCCAGTTGGGCGCCTCCGGCGCGAAGGATGATCAGGAGCCCAGCTAGGCTGAGGAAGGCCAGAATGACACCCAGTGCGAACACCAACCCTTGGTTCCGGATCCGGATCCGATCTTCCCCCCCTTGGCTGGCTGCCCCCAGGATCTTCAAGGAGAGAATGGGGAACACGCAGGGCATGAGGTTGAGGAGGATTCCCCCTAAGAAGGCAAAAACGAGGGCCATGGTCAGGGTGTGTTTCTCAGTGCCCGTCGGTTGGGGGGCAGGTGGGGCCGAGGCATTTGCCGCGGACCCTGCTTCCCTCGGAGCCGGGGCACCCTCTACGGGCACGTCGATGACGAGGCCGGCGATGGCCTCATTCCCGCTCCAGCTTCCGCCATCCTCAGCTTTTAAGATGCCCCGCAAGACCGAAGTGGGTTGGGAAGCGTAGGTTGAGACTACAAGCTCTAGAGTGAGGGAGTTGCCGTCGATCTGGGCCACCTGCGGGGCCGCCGGTTCCATCACCCCACCTTCCGACGGGAAAAAGTACACCGAGTCCGGCGGGGTCAGGCCTTCCTCGGAAGACTGAACCGTAAGACGGTACCCGGTTTCTGTCAGTTGGGCGTCGGCAGACCATTCGGCCACATGCCTGGGGAGGTTACCCCGGGTCTCGCGGAAGAGGCCGATCCATTGAGGGTCGGGTTCTGGCGTCTCGGTGGAAACAGGAAGCTCCAACGAAACCTCCGCGAAATCCGGGTCGCAGATATCCTCGCAGACGAGCCAATCAACCAGGGCCTCCAGGGTGACGGTACCTCCGGCGGGAAGCTCCGGCGGAGGGGTGATCTCCACCATGAGTGCGAGACCATCGCCGTAGACATAGTCCAGGAGCGGACCCACCCGGTACTGGTTGGGAACGGGCCATTGGATTCCTCCTGCTTTGAAGCCGGCAGGAAGGGTCCACTGAATCGTAGTAGGTAACCCTGTGTCCCCGGAGTTCACAAAGTAGTTGTGCCACCCTGGGTCCATTTCGAACCGAACCGCGGCGGTGAACGGGGTTCCGGGCTGGATGCTGGACACCTCCGAGATCAAGAAGGCGTCGCTATGGGTGCTGTTGAATCCCTGCCCGGAGAGACCGGTGGGAGAGCCGGCTCCGGCCAGGACCATACCCAGGGCCGCAAGGGCCAGAGGGCCGGGCGAAAAAAGCGGAAGCCGCCGAACGGAACTAAACCTCTTCAAGAAGCGCACGAGTCTTGTAAGCCCATGATTCGGGTTGGGTTACTGAAGCCTGACGAAAAGGAGTGTACAGGATTCCGGAAGGGGTTTCCAGAGTCTACGCGTTCCGATGCTCTTGAAGGAACTCGTCGGCGCCTTCTGGAAGGAGGAGACTGTCCGAGATTGCAGCGATTTCCTCGGCTTGTTTCCATACCGCTTCCAGAGTCTTCAGCTCTCCCTGGAGGGCCCGCCGTTCCTGCTCTTCGTGGAGAGCCATTTCCAATGCCAGACGGGATGGCCGAGGTAGCTTGTGGACGAGCCCGTAGTGCTTCGGTTTGATGGGTCTCCAGGATCCGTCGCCCACCGGCCGTGTCCAGACGTTGTCAGCCATGTCCGAATTCTCTAGAGACACTCTCTTGAGGAACTCCAGTGGGTGGCCCGCATTTTCGATTTCCGCCACCGCCTCCCGGACGACACCTTTTCCGGCTCCGGTTCGGTTGATCCCCGGGATGATCTGGTTGGCGACTCTGACGGCGTTGGCTCCTTCCCATCGTTTGTCCAGCTTGCCTCGTTTGATCTCGATGACCCAATCGTCGTCTTCCCCGGCCGAGAGGAGCTTGGCCTTTTCCAGGTCGACGGCTTTCAGCTTGATGACCTTCCCACCTTCGTCCTTGAGCCGCACCAGGGTCCGGCTATGCCGGACTGCATTCCACGCATGGAAGCCGACCTCAAAGAAGGCTCCTGAAAGGACACCCACGGCCACCCCGGCCACGGCGACGGTTCCCACCACAGCCCCCACACCGGCGCCGTACAACAAGGTCTTCTTCCTCCGTCGGCCGAACTGGTCCCCATATCGCCAAGCGGCGAACTCCGGTCGGAGGGGAACGCCAATTCGGACCAGCGTCGTTCCTTCGGCATGCCGGGCGAGACCTATGTTCTCCGAAGAAGCCCGGGTCCGGATCCCATGGTAGAGGCGCTCGCAGTCCTGGATCGCTTCCCAACGCTCTTCGATGGGGGAAAGGTTCCAGCGCTCACACCGTTGGCACACCACCCACAGGCGTCCCTTCCCAGAATCGAACGCCAATCGACGGCCAACCGGGAAGTGTTCCACAACCTGGTTCCGGCCGAGGGGTCGATGGCAGAACATGCAGGTGGAGTACATGGGGTTCAGTGGGGTCTGACGGTTATTCGTCCCTGTGCTCTTCCAGGAACTCGTCGGCGCCGTCCGGAAGGAGGAGGCTGTCAGAGATGGCAGCGATTTCTTCGGCTTGTTTCCAAACCGCTTCCAGAGTTTTCAACTCTCCCTGGAGAGCCCGCCTCTCCTGCTCCTCGTGGAGAGCCATCTCCAGAGCCAGGCGCGACGGCCTGGGTAGCCTGTGCACGAGCCCGTAGTGTTTTTCCTTGATGGGCTTCCAGGATCCGTCACCCACCGGACGTGTCCAGATGTTGTCTGCGTCATGTTTCCGCTCCAGGGAGACCCTCTTGAGGAACTCGAGAGGGTGGCCCGCATCCTCGATCTCTCTCACGGCGTCCTGGACGATACCTTTCCCGGCCCCCGAACGGTTGATTCCTGGGATGATCCGGTTGGCGACTCTGACGGCGTCGGCTCCCTCCCACCGTTTGTCCAGTTTTCCTCGCTTGATCTCGATGACCCAGTCGTCGTCCTCCCCGGCCGAGAGAAGCTTGGCCTTTTCCAGATCCGGGGCTTTCAGTTTCAGAACCTTCCCGTTCTCATCCTTGAGCCGTACCAGCGTTCGGGTGTTTCTGATGATGTTCACCCAGTTTCCCGATTGTCCAACGAGGGCTCCCGAGAGCACTCCCGTGGCAACGCCGGCGATGGCGACGGTCCCAACCACGGCCGCGACGCCAACTCCGTACAAGACGGCTTTCTTCCGCCGGCGCCCGAACTGATCCCCATACCTCCAGGCGGCGAACTCGGGGCGCAACGGAACGCCGATGCGGACGAGCTCGGTGCCCTC
This sequence comes from Gemmatimonadota bacterium, assembly GCA_039589815.1. Classification (GTDB taxonomy): domain Bacteria; phylum Gemmatimonadota; class Gemmatimonadetes; order Longimicrobiales; family Gaopeijiaceae; genus JABDNZ01. Next base: position 12,408 of record JBDHGR010000054.1, read on the forward strand.
GAGATGCCGTGCGAGGCCGATGTTTTCGGAGGAGGCGCGCATGCGAGTGCCGTGAAAGAGGCGCTCGCAGTCCTCTATTGCTTCCCAGCGTTCTTCTATCGGGGAGAGGTTCCAACGCTCACATCGTCGACATACCACCCACAGGCGCCCTTTGCCGGAATCGAAAGCCAATCGACGGCCGACGGGGAAGTGTTCCACAATCTGGTTCTCTCCCAGAGAGTGGTTGCAGAACATGCACGTGGAGTACATAGCCAGAGGTTTTTCTTCAAAAGACCGGCGGAGGCCCAATGCCTCTACCCGCTTTGACTACGTCCTGAATCTAGCCTGTCTTCAGGGAAAAGGAGTGATCCCTCAGCCTTTCAGGACCCTTCGACATGCCTCAACCACGCCGTCAGTAGTGATGCCAAACTCCTCGAACAGCCTTTCCCAGGGCGCCGAGGCCCCGAAGTGATCGATTCCCACCGCCGCTCCCCCGCCCCCAATCCATCGGTCCCACCCGAGAGTTGTCCCAGCCTCCACCGAAACCCGGGCTGCGACATCAGGTGGTAGAACGCTATTCCGATAGGTCTGGTCCTGGTCCATGAAGAGCTGCCAGCTGGGCATACTGACCACCCGGGTGGGGAGGTCCTCCCCTTCCAGCACGGCCCTGGCTTCCACCGCCAAATGGAGCTCCGAACCGCTGGCGATGAGTATCAGCTGTGGCGTATAGCCCGATGCCTCCTGCATCACGTATGCGCCGCGGCGGAGGTCCTCGGCCCCGTTGGCATGGGTCCGCTCGAGACAAGGGATCCCCTGTCTCGTGAGGGATAGGAACGACGGCCGGTCTTCCTGCTCCATGGCCACCTTCCAGGCTACTGCCGTTTCGGCCGGGTCCCCGGGTCGCAGGTCCAGCAGGTTCGGGATGGCCCGGAGCGTCATGAGATGTTCCACCGGTTGGTGTGTCGGGCCGTCTTCTCCCAGGCCGATGGAGTCGTGAGTGAACACGTAGGTGACAGGAATCTCCATGAGGGCGGCCATGCGGATGGCTGGGCGCATGTAGTCGGAGAAGACCAGGAAGGTCCCGGCAAAGGGTCGGACGCCCCCGTGGAGGGCCATGCCGTTGAGGAGGGAAGCCATGGCGTGCTCCCTCACCCCGAAATGGATAATCCTGCCTCCCGGGCTCTCGGCGAGAAGATGGCCACCCCCCTTGATGGCGGTCTTGTTGGATCCCGCCAGGTCTGCCGATCCCCCGATGAGAGTCGGAACCTTGGCTGCCAGGGTTTGGAGGACGGCGCCCGAAGACACTCTGG
>JBDHGR010000055.1:0-13652 GCA_039589815.1 Gemmatimonadota bacterium
CACAAGCTCAAGCTGGTTGCTGGCCGCCCGTCCAGCCGTCCCCTCCTCCGCTCCAGGCCACCCTTCCGGATCTCGAGACACGGTCAAGCCGAGACCGGCCAGGGGGGCGCGAAGATCGTCAAATGCGTGGGGATCCGAAAGGACCAGTACCCGACCCGAGCCTCCGCCCGCAGCCTCGAAGACCGCAGCCGGGTCCGACGCAGAAACCTGGCGGACGGTCACGGGGTCCATCCCATCCAACCTCATGACATGGGCGGTGGACCCGATCACCGCCACCACCGAGCCCACCGGGGTCCCCTTGGCCGATGAGGCCGAGGCCAACCATGAACCGTGAGCGGCAGAAAGAGACACACAGCGCCATCCCACCTCCTGGAATGCCGACCCAATGTCTTCCAACAGGGCCAGGGGAGCCGCAGTGGCTAGGACCGAGACGGATGCCCCGTCCTTCTTTCCAGGACCGTTCCCGTTCCCTCGGGGGAGCCGGACGCCCACCACTCGAGGGCGATTGGCTCCCAGGAAATAACGGGCCACATCCCTCGACAGGACCGCTTCGACCTCCGCCTTCTTCATGGGCGGAAAGGGCACCAACCGAGCATCGGCCAAAGGCGGGAGGAGAGCCACATGGACCGTAGCGTCCTCAGTGGACCGGCCCAAAGCCTCGTCCATGGCCGTTTTGAGCTCTCCGACCGCTCGCCGGAGTCCAGGTCCCGGGTCAAAACCGCCGTTCCCGAGGGATACGGGTACTCTGATGGCAGGGGTGCCGAGTTTCCCCAAGAGCACGCCCACCACCTCCCTGTCTCCCAGGGCGACCCCAATCCGCACTCCGTTCCGACCCGCCATCAAAAGACCTCCCGCCAAACCACTTCGGCCCCCGTGTTTCCCCGGGAGACCACCACCCGTGAAGTAACCTGAACCACACCCCCGTCGACCCAGCCCTGGGCTAGAATCTCCACCTGGTCGGTGGTGTAGGTCGTTCGCCCTGTGAAATTCCGGCCCTGTTGCTCGAAGATCGCCCCCATGGCGCCAGGTAGGAGACGGTAGAGGTCCCTGTCGCTTCGGGGCAGATACCCTGAGTCCCGGAGCTGAATGAGGGCAGTGGCCCCTGCCGGGTCCATTCCCGGAACCGCCAACAGCACCGGCTCCGGGGCAGAGTTGAGGTTGATGTCCCCGTCACCGATGAGAGTCAGGTGGGGAGCCGCCTTTACATAGAGTCCCGGGGTCATGCCCCTGATGTGCCGGAGCTCATCGATCTCCACGAAATCCCGATTGGGAGGAAGAACGAGGGCTTCATCATCCAGATACTGTTCCCTTTCTCCCCCGTTGAGGCGGGGAATCTCATCCTCGTCCCGCCAATCCAGGATGGCCTGGGCCAAATCATCCGCCTCGGCATAGTCCACACCCAGCCCCTGAGAGAAGAAGAGCCGGAGCATTTCCTCGGAGGCCTCGTTCAGATTCAAGGCCGACCCGACATCCCTCAGCAGAAGCGCATAGCGGGCATCCCCGAATGCCATCTCAGGAACCATGAGATCCTGTGGTTCCCTCCAGGGATCCTCCAACGGGTTCCCCCTGCGGAACAACCTGCTGACGCTTGACCTCTCCACACTCCGCCGGCTTCGGCTGCTGCGAGCCGAAGCCAGAGCCTCGGCCCGGAGCTCCTCGGCCCGGCCGAGCATAGCAGCGGTGAGACGAGACCGTGCATACTCCGTCCCGGCCAAAACCGCGGCCCGGGCACGAACTTCGTCCAGTAGATTCGCAGCAGCTTGCCGACGGGCTCGGGAAGCCAGGGCCGTCTGCAAACCCACCGACCCCAGAGCCACCATAAGCCAGAGAGCTGCCACCAGTGCGAAACCGTCCCGACCCCCACTCTTCGATCTCATTCCTCTACATCGGCCGATGCCCCTCATCTCTCGGTCTCCAAAGGCACGAGGAGGGGATACCTGAGAAGGGGCGGAAGGGTGTCGTAGCGGGTCGGCCCCAACAAGAGCTCGATAGCCCGGGGAAGGCGGTTCGAGATCCACCCGTCCACCCATTCCCCTGTTGTTCCCTCGATGGGGAGGAGGTACCGGATCTCGAGGGAACCGACCTCCGGAATCAGCTCCACAACACGGGGTTCGTCGGCAGGGAGCTCGGTCAACTCCGCCACCAGGCCACTCTCCGGTGTGTCATTGTCATCATCAATGAACAACCGTACGACGGTCGTCCCTACGCCCAGCGGAGTGCTGGCAGTGGTGGGAAAAATGATCTCGTCGGTTTCGGTACCGTACACCTCGTCGTCCAGACCCTGGAAGGTCATTCCCCTGCGCCCTACCCGGTACCTGGCCTCACCCAGCCATTCGGTGAGGAGATTCCGGGTGGTTGCACCTTTCAGAGCCAGGGCCGACGCCACGTCCACCGGTTTGTTCGTATCCGTGATAAAACCCAGGGTGGCAAACCCGGCTGTGAGGGCCAGAGCCGCTACCGTCAGACCGATGAGGACCTCCATCAGGGTGAAGCCCCGGTTCATCCGCCACCTCCCGTGGGACCGCCGCCCCCCCTCGGGTTTCCCCCGACACCGCCCCCTGGTCGGGTCTGTCCACCCCCCCTACCTCCCTGGTTCCCTCCGCGGCCGCCCTGATCCCCACCGCGCCCGACCTGGTCACCGGTTCGGCCTCCCCGGTCTCCTCCACGACCCGCCTGGTCACCGGCCCGGTCACTTCCCCGGCCAGCCTGGGCAGCTCCCGCCGCGCCGATACCGCCACCGGCCAGGACCGGACGGGGCCGATGAATCAGGGTCCTGAGGGGGAACCTCTCGTACGGTCCCAAAACCTCCACCTCAACCCCGAAAAGATCGTATTCGTCCTCCATCAGGGCGATGTTGGCATTCCAGGAGAACTCTTCGAACGGAGGTGGGAATACTCCGGTCATGAGGGAATCGGGAGGGTCGTCCAGAAGGAAATAGTCCAGCATCCTAATGGTGGAGATCCGATCCTCAGCCAGTGCCTGCGCCGTCAGAAGCTCATGAGCTTGAGTCGCCACCCGGATCTGCTGGGCCCTGACCTGGAGAAGCACGATGGACGCCACTCCAAGAATGGCCAGGGCCACCACCGCTTCAAGAAGGACGAACCCGCTACGGCGCCGAGAGGTCATATCAGTACACCCTCACGTCGCCGGTCCATGCATCGATGGTCACGGCCCGAACACCGAAGGCGCCCGAAAGAACCAAGGTGTCTGCCAGCGCCGCCCCCGTGGGCTCGAAGGTGAAACGGGCTCTAGCCCGGGGAAGCTCCATTCGAACACCATCCGGGAGACCGATGGGCCGTCCCGGAACCAGAGCTTCCAAGACCTCCTGTCCGCCGAGGAGCGCCAAGTCGGCGGCATCCGTCACGTCATCGAAGAGGGAGACGGGGGCCTCCGGACCCGGTTGAGATCCCAGCTGTATGCGTTTCGGGGCGTCGATCCAAACCAGCTCCGAAACGGAGTCGATGACCACGGTGACCGGAAGACCACTTGATATGGCCGAATCCCGAGCCAGGCGAAAGAGGGTTTGCACCCTCTGGCTGGCCACGGTCAAGTCGTCTTTCCGGCCCAAGCTCAGGAAGGCGGGTACCGCTACACCCACAGCCAACGCAATGATGGTCAGGGCCATGACCAGCTCCAGGAGCGTGATGCCGGCCCGGTCTACACCGCCTCCACGGCCCGCCGCCCCACGCTCCCCACTCATCAGAACGACCCCGCGTTCACGCCGTAGATGGCCTGCAAAAGGGCAAGGGCCACCACAGCGACGATCCCACCGAACCCTACGATCATGGCCGGTTCCACTAGAGCCACCAGACGCTCAAGGGCCCTCTCCGTCTTCTTCTCCAGGAGCTCTGCAGCCTTCAAAAGGAAGTCGGACAACCGCCCGGCCTCCTCTCCCAGGGCCACCAGTTGGGTGAGAACTGGGGGGAAAAGCCCCCCGTCGCCGATGGCAGCGTGAAGACTGCTCCCCTCTCTCACCAAGATCCGGATCCGATCGGTCTCGTCCTGTGCCACCGAGTCCGTCATACAGTCCCGGGCATCCTCCAAGGCCGAAAGCAGCGGTGCCCCGCCGGACACCAGCTCCCCCACCATCCTGGCGAAGGTGGCCGCCAGGTGCTGTCTTCGCCAAGAACCGATCAGGGGCAGGTGCACCAGTACCCGGGCCCCCGTGTGCCTCCCCTGCTCAGTGGTCCGCAACCACGTGACTAGGACCGCGGCCAAGGGCGGTTGGAGGGCGAGGATCCACCATTCGGACCGGACCGCCGTGGCCACCCCAACCACTGCAGCCGTGGTGGCGGGAAGGGCCGCACCCGACGAAAGAAGAAGATCGGAGAACCGCGGAAGAACGAAGAGGACCAGGACCAATACTGCGGCGATTCCCACCAGCGCCAACAGGGCCGGATAGATGGACATGGAAACCAGCTTCGACCGGAGTTCCCCCTCTCTCTCCAGGTGTTCCGTCAGCCGGGTGAAGGCCTTGTCCAACGAGCCACTCTTCTCCCCGGCCCGAACCATCCCGACGTAGAGGGAGGAAAAGAGGCGCGGATGCTCCGCCATGGAAGAAGCCAGGTCGTCCCCCCGCTCCACCTTCGACCGGACGGATTCCAAAGCCGGCCGAACCGACTCAGGGGCCGCCGTGGTGCCGGCGCCCAGGGCGCGGGCCAGGGGCATCCCAGCCGGAAGAAGAGAGGCCACCGCCCGGGTGAACTCCAGCACCGCCCGGCGACGGCCAAACCCGAAACCCCCTCCGTTCCCTCCTTTTTTGGCCTCTTCCACCGTCAACGCCAGAAGGCCGCGTCCTTCCAGGTCCCGGACGATCGCTTCCGGCGACGATCCAGGCAGTCGCCCTCGCATTCGCTGGCCCCGGGGGTCGATGGCCTTGTAGGCGTAGAGAGGCATAGGTCTTCTACCAGCTCACCACGTCCGCGTCCTCCTCTTCCCCACCAGGTACTCCGTCGGCGCCCAGGGAAAGGAGATCATACCCTCGGGGGTTCACCTCCCCTGGGCTGAGATAGATGTAGGGGGCTCCCCAAGGATCCAGGGGTACGGCCTTCCTCAGATACGGACCACGCCAGTTCGAGGGAAGGGGCTCGAAGGTGGGTTGCACCTGGAGGGCATCCAATCCCTGTTCGGTGGTGGGGTACCGGCCGTTATCAATCCGATAGGAATCCAACCCAGCCCCGAGCAGCTCGATCTGGGACCGAGCCGTGGCATCCTTCGCGGTGCCTACATGTTGGAACACGTTTGGAGCCACCAGTGCCGCCAACATGGCAAGGACGGCAATGACCACCAGGATCTCGATCAGCGTAAAACCGCTTCGATTACCCATTTTGCGCCCGTAGGTGATAGACATTGGAGCCAGCCTCCGAAAAGTACGCTTGATCACTCTTTCAGACAGCTTAGAGAAGAAAAACGTTAGGAAAAATCCCGTAAGAAAAAGGCTTACTTGCCCCTAACATCAGACGCCAGACGGGGCTCGGCCGTTGGCTCGGGGGTGAGTTAGCCAAGAAGCCGAACACACATTATCCTACCATCCGTCCTGACCATTGGTCCCGATCCCGCGAACCTTCGAGTCCCCAAGGAACCCATGCCCAACAACATCGGCTTCGACAACGAGAAGTACCTGGAAGAACAGACACGCGCCATCAACCGACGGGTCACGCGTTTCAGCGACAAACTCTACCTGGAGTTCGGGGGAAAGCTGCTTTTCGACTTCCACGCCTCTCGGGTTTTGCCGGGGTTCGATCCCAACGTCAAGATGCGGCTCCTTCAAGGGCTCAGCGAAAAGGCCGAGGTCATTCTCTGTATCTTTGCAGGCGACATCGAGAAGAAGAAGATGCGGGCCGATTTCGGCATCACATACGACGCCGACGCTCTGAAGCTCATCGACGATCTGGAGGATCGGGGTGTACCCGTCACCGCCGTGGTCATCACCCGGTACGATGAACAACCGGCGGCGGCCGCCTTCAAGGCCCAGTTGGAAAACCGAGGGGTCCAGGTCCACACTCACCGATTCACGAAGGGGTACCCCACGGACGTGGACACCGTAGTGAGCGACAAAGGGTACGGAGCGAACTCCTTTGTTGAGACCGAAAAACCCATCGTGGTCGTGACCGGACCGGGACCGGGCAGCGGTAAGCTGGCAACCTGCCTCTCACAGCTTTATCACGACCACCGTCGAGGGTTGAAGTCGGGCTACGCCAAGTTCGAGACCTTCCCCATCTGGAATCTGCCCCTGAAGCATCCGGTAAACTCCGCCTATGAAGCCGCCACGGCCGAGATGAAAGACGTCAACCAGATCGACCATTTCCATCTTGACGCCTACAACGAACGAACGGTGAACTACAACCGTGACATCGAGGCCTTCCCGCTCTTGAAGCGGATCATCGAGAAGATCACCGGGGGTGAATCGTTCTATGAGTCCCCCACGGACATGGGTGTAAACCAGGCGGGCTTCGGAATCGTGGATGACGATATCGTAAAGGAAGCGGGCGGCCAGGAGATCGTCAGACGCTTTTTCCGCTACGCCTGTGAACACTCCATGGGGCTGGTAGACAAAGAATCGGTGGAGCGGATCGAGCTCCTCATGGACGAGCACGGTTTGACCCCCGAAAGTCGCATCGTTGTCAGCCCGGCCCGGGAGGCGGCCGCGGAGGCCGCACGGACTGGAATGGGAAACGACGGGATCTACTGCGGTGCGGCCATGGAGCTTCCGGACGGATCGATCGTGACCGGGTACAACACACCTCAGCTCCACGCCGCGGCTGCGCTGATTCTGAACGCCGGTAGGCAGTTGGCTGGATTCCCCTCAGACCAGGATCTCATACCTCAAGGCGTTCTCCGGTCCATCAGTCACCTGAAGAAGGACGTGTTGGGCAGGAAAAGAGTGAGCTTGGACGCTGAGGAGACCCTCATCGCCCTTGGAATCAGCGCTGCCTCCGACCTCAGCGCGGACATCGCCGTCGAGAAGCTTCCCACCTTCAAGGATTGCGAAGTCCACATGACCCACATGCCGTCGCCAGGGGACGAGGCCGGGCTCAGGAAGTTGGGCGTCAACCTCACCACCGAGGCGCGGTTTGCTTCAAAGCGGCTTTTCCTGAGCTAACCCAGGCAGGCAGGTTCCTCCAAAGAGAACGGCGACCCCCCCCAGGGGAGAGGGCCGCCGTCGGGTCGCCGCGGAGGGCAGGTTCAGGCCGTATAGTCGACTCTGTCCGCGGCCTTCCCGTTGATCAGAATCGATCGGGAAAGCATATCGTGCACGCCTCCCACCTCGATCCGCTCCTCGTGATGCTCCATGAGCTGGGTCAGCTGCCTCTTACAGTTTGAACAAGCCGTGGCGACATAGACGGCCCCGGTGTCCCGGATCTGGTCCATCTTCTTCTTTCCGGAAACCTCCATCCGGAATTCGATGATGTCGTCCATGGCCGAGAGGCCTCCTCCACCACCACAGCACCAATTCTCGCCCCGGTTGGGGTACATCTCCCGGAAGTCCTCACAGGCGGCGGCCAGGATGGTCCGGGGCTCGTCGACGATGTTGCACGAACGGCCGAAGTTGCAGGGATCGTGATAGGTGACCGGCTGTGGATTCTTGGACCTGTCGAATTCAAGGAGCCCTTCTTCGATTCTGTCCGCCGTCCAGGGCATGCAGTTTTCCACAGTAAAGGGGAGGTCGCCCCACCAACCGGTCTTTTCCATCATCATCTTCATGATCCGGTAAGCGTGCCCACATTCCCCCATGAGCATCACCTCGACTTCGAGGTCCTTCGCAGTATCGACGTAGAGTTTGTTGTCGGCCTTCATGTCGCCGTCGTTACCGGTGAACAGGCCATAGTTGGCACCATCGAAGCACTTGGAGCTCATGGTCCAGTCGTCGGCCATACCAAGGACATGGAACACCTTCGCCACACCCATGGTGGCCTCAGGGTTTACCAACACGTCCCCGGAGGGGGGCACATAGAAGTACTTCGCACCCTTTTTGTCGATGGGGATCTTGACGGGGACGCCGTGTTCCTCCTCCATCTCCTCTTCCAGGAAGTCGATGGCGGCCCGGAAAGCCGCCTCATTGGCTCCGTCGGTGTTTCCTGTCTCCAGGGAGATAGCCACGACCTTCGCCATGGTGTCCGGAGTCATGCCTAACTTGTCCAGAATCGCTCGGCCCTTCCGGGTGATTACGGAGTGGTCGATCCCGAAGGGGCAATAGGTGGCACAGCGGCGACAGCCGGTGCACTCGTACCAGATCTTCTGCCAGTCTTCCAGGTCGTCCGGATCGAAGTCTTCTGCCCCGGCCAGTTTGCCAAAGAGCTTTCCCGACGTGGTATTGTACTTGTTGTAGATCCGCCGGATGATGTCGGTTCTCTCCGCCGGATTGAACCGTTTCTCGCTTTTCCCGTAATAAACGGGGCACACAGACGCGCAGGTCCCGCATTTTGCACACATTTCCATATACATGCGCATGGATCGGGGACCGTCCTTGATGGCGCTGATGGATTCCACCACCTGCTGTTTGATCTGTTCCTTGGTCATTGCGGTATCGGACTCTGACATCCTATTTATCCCCTCCCCCCTTATTGCTTCCGGATTAATTGATGGGTAAAGAAGATCCCTCCGAAGTGAAGGATCTTGCTGAACGGGATGTACATGAGGAGCAGGAGGGCCAGGCCCATGTGGACCAGGAAGGTCCCGTTCTGGAGTGCCGCTGCATCGGCCACCCCTCCGAAGGTTGCCAGGTCGGCGAAGTACTCCCGGGTTAGCGCCAGATCGAAGTGCTCCGGTGCGAACCTCATCATGTTCCCGGTAACCAGGATCGCCCCGATCAGGACCAATGCCAGGACATCGCCAATGCTGGTGATCTCCTTTACACGGGGAAGAAAGAGCCTTCGGAGAAGCAGAACCACGGCCGTTATCAGGATGACGATTCCGGCCGCCCCGCCCGCCCCGGTCGACATGCCCTGGATGCTCGCTTCGGTCATGCCCATGCTCATGAAGACCCGGTCCACATTGGACACCACACGGAGGTGGCCTACGAAAATCAAGGCCAACACCACATGAAACCCCCACGCGAAAACCCACAGAGGGCGGTCACCCTTGAAGAGGCTCCGGAAGAAGACCGCCTCCTTGGCGGTGTTGATGGCGTTCGCTTTACCTTCAGGTGAAGGGGCCGGAAAGAGGGTCATGGCCGGCGCGGGAAGCTTCATCCAACTCCGGATTCGCCAGGCCATAGCTATGACAAAGACAAGGACCGCCACATAGGGCAAGACCCCGCCGATTAAGAACCTTAATACATCCATCAGCCCGTTCCTTTCTCGAGCCCCTGCTTGGGGGTTGGTTGACTAAAGCGGTTGTCGATATGGGTCGCTGGAGGTTCAGGAGCATCCTGGGGGCCTGGGCAACCCGGAGAGGCGGTATGCGCCTTTAACCATGCCACAGGGGAACAGGTCGCAGATGTCCGTGGAACTCAGGCCCGTCTCCTGGTGGACTTTCACGACCGGTGGTCCGAGGCCGTAGGTTCGGTAGTAGCTCTGTACGAATTCGATGACCTTCCAGTGATCGTCGGTGAGCTGGCCGACACCATGCTCGATGGCCAGCCTCTGAGCCTCCGCCCGGTCCCAATCGGCCATGGTCTTCAGGAATCCATTGGGACCCAGATCGGGTATCGGGTGCTCAGGCTGTTGGTCCGTCATGATCATCGCTCTCAACCTTTCGGGGTCGGGCCGTGGATCGATGAACCCGGCGTCAGAGGCATTCCACCGGGAAACTGTCTATGACCGCTTGGATCTGCGCGAGATCGAAGGGCTTCTCGATTTGTCCGGCGATAAACGAACTGCCGGTCAGAGCCCCTTTTCGCTTCGAACGCCCGCTGCGAACCGCCGCCACGGTTTTGAGACCGGGAAGTCGGGGGTCCCGGGCAAGACTTTCCAGGAGTCCGTTCTCCCGGGCAGCCGTGAACTCCAAGTCCACCACAGCAAATGCAGGTAGGAAGTTTTCAACCGCCGCCGAGGCCTCATATGCGTTCCTGGCAAACCGGAGGACGATGCTCTCATCCACTTCCTCCTCCAGACGTTCCCTGAGGTCGGGATCGGATGAAACGATGAGAACGTTTGTCGGAAGCCCGGAAACCCTCCGGTAGTAGGCACAGTCGTCGCAGGAGGTAGGACAGAACCGGCGGGCGTGGCCGCTCTCGATCCCGAGCGCGGCAATCTGGAAGCACCAAGATGCCCTGACACGGTAGACCACACAGGTCACGCACTCATCTCGAACCGCGCCACTCTCGCTGAGGTATTCCCAACAACGAAGGGGGGCCTCGCCGGTGGGGCGCTCCAATTTCAGGTTTGGAGCCTTCTGCTGATTAAGGAGGGGCTGCAGCTTCTCCAGCTTGATTCGGTAGTGGCCTCCCGGCGTCCGTATTCCCTCCAACCGACCGGTTCGGATCCAGTTGAGGACCGTGGCCGGCGTAACAGCACACCTTCGTGCTGCCTGTCCAGTGGTAAGCCATGTGTGATCCTGGTCTTCCATACGAATCAACCATAGGGTTTTATGGATTCGTGCAGACCACATTGATCAATTTTCGAGAAATTACATATCAAAACGCCGACTGTCAACCCGGTTGAATGGAAAAAGGCAATAAAAAGACTTGGAATCTTGACAGCCGTCTTGGGTTTATGGATTTTGCGTTGTAGTGCTTTTCCGCGTTCAAATCAATCGAACGGAAAAACCCCTCCATGGAAGGACAGGACTCAGAGCTACTGAGCACGGGCGAGGTGGCACGGCTTTGCGGCGTGACCCGGGATGCCGTTTTGAAGTGGATCAAGAAGGGGAAGCTCCCGGCGACCCGAACCCCGGGTGGTCATTTCCGGATCCCTCGGGAAGCCTGCCAGGGAATGGCCATGGAGGGTCAGCATCTCAAACCGATCGTGGACCACGTGGGAAAGGCCGCGAAATCGGAACCCCTCAGGTGTTGGGAATATTTCGGGGACGCGGGAGCTCCGAGAGAGGTCTGCGAAAGTTGTCTGGTTTATCTGGCCAGGGCACAGAACTGTTTCAGGCTTGCTGAGCTGGGCGAAGAATCTGGCCACCGCCTGCACTTCTGCCGGCACGACTGTCGTACCTGTGCCTATTATCGAGCCTGCCAGGGGCTCGCTACCGAGGTCCTCCTGATCACCAGAGATGAGAGTCTCTCCCAGAGATTGGAGGCCGGAGTGGATCCGGAGCAAGTCTGCATCCGCTTTGCCAGAACCGGATACGAGGGATCCGCCATCATCTCCACCTTCAGCCCTGCCCTGGTCATCATGGACAGTGACCTGTCAGAGGTCAGGGCCGGACGCCTGCCCGAGTCCATCCTCCATGACGATCGAATCCCGGCGGCTCGCGTCGTCGTGGCCTGCCGGAAGGGCCACGACGAGCTCTTCGATGACCTTTCTGTCTCGAGGATCCCGGCACCTTTCACTGTTGACGAGGTGAATGCCCTCGTCGAAGATGTGATCCAGAACCATACCAACACCCCGCGTGATGTGGCCTGACTTCCACTGAAGGGAGATTCGGATGGGCCAGGTGACCATAAAGGGACAAACCTACAGCCTGGATAACCATGGTTTCCTCGATCCCCCGGAACAGTGGACCGAAGAGTTCGCCGAGGGCATCGCGAAGATGGTGGGGATCACCAAAGGTCTCACCGAACGTCATTGGCAGATCGTCAACTACCTACGACAGAAGTTCCTCAAGGAGGAAACGGTTCCCGTCGTGGTCCTGGCGTGTGGCGACAACCGGATGCGGCTGTCGGAGCTTCGGTCGCTTTTCCCCGCAGGTTATCACCGTGGCGCCTGCAAGATCGCGGGGATCAACCACAAGTTCATGTACGAGACCAACTATTGGCTGACGTACGAGACCTGGGCCCCGTTGAAACCGCGGTACGAGCTGGACCAGGTCGGGTTTTTGAAGGACTACGAGACTTGGGACGAGGATTTTATTGAGACCTTGATGGGGCAGCTGGATCCGCCTTCTACGCCAACCGAGAGACATCTTCAGGTAGTGAGATATCTCCGGGACTACTTCGCGGTGAACGGCATGATCCCGCCCGTGTTCGAAGCCTGCACAGCCAACGACCTCACCCTTGAGGAACTCAAGGTTCTCTTCCCGGCTGGATACCGGCGGGGGGCGTGCCGGATGGCCGGCTTACCGTTCTACGGGTAACCCGACCCATCGTCCGACCGGTCCTTAACAGGCCCCCTTCAACCTCCCCTCGATCGCCTTCGACGTCTCTGTGACGGCGAGCCCTCCCAGAGCCGTGCACCGAAGCTCATGGGGCATGGATTTCCCAACCTCGTCCATGGCCCGGATGACCTCATCCAGGGGGATCACTTCGTCGAAGCCAGCCAGCGCCATGTTGGCGCATGCCAGGGCGTTGCTTGCCGCGAGGACGTTCCGCCCTAGACAGGGCACCTCCACCCGGTTGGCAACCGGGTCGCAGATCAAACCCAACGTGTTCTGGATAGCCATGGAGGCCGCAGCAAGGGCCGCTTCCGTGCCGCCCCCAACCAGGGTCACCAGCGCCGCAGCAGCCATTCCCGACCCTGCACCGCACTCAGCCTGGCACCCACAAACCTCGGCAGCGAAGGTGGAGCCGGCGGTGATGAAAACCCCGACGATGCCGGCCGCCAACATGGCCCGTGCCATCTCTTCGGTTGTGGATCCGAGAGCATGACCCGCCCCGACCACGGTTCCAGGGAGAGCTCCGCATGAACCGGCCGTTGGTGCGGCAACCACCACACCCATGGAGCTCTTGACCTCCATGATGGCCGAAACATAGAGGAGGATCCGGTTGAGCATCCCGATATCCAGAAGGTTGCCGTCAGCGAGGGCCTCCCTGAAGAGCCCGGTCTGGGGGGGAAGAATCCGATCGTCGTACTCGGTCCCGGCCATCCCCTCTTCTACGGACCGTTCCATGATTCGCAGGATCCCCTCCATCCGGGCCAGGACCTCTTCAGGAGGAATCCCGCCCCGGGCGCTCTCGTAGTGCGCCGCCAGCTCCCAGAGGCCCTGTTCTTTCCCCTCCGCGAAAGCCTCGAGCTCCCCGGCGTTGAGGAATGGCACCTTCATGCCTCTCCGGGACTGCACGGGAAGGACCGGTGCCAGGAACCGGATCTCCCGAACGGCAAGACCCTCACAGAGATCCAGGAGGTGCTCCTGGGTCGGGAATTCCTGCGCCCGAATCTGAATGACGGAGTTGCCGGAGGACGAATGAAGGATCACATCGTCGGGATTCAAGTCCGCCTTCAACCGATCAACGAGGGCGCCTGGTGTGCCCTTCTCGGAGATCGGCCTCCCCCCTTGTTCTTCCTTCGGCTCATCCTCCAGGAACAGGAGGATCTCATGGAAGTCCCCTACGATGGTGATGGGGAGGCCGTCGATCTCATCCACCCGGATGCTCCCGCCACCGGTGGAGACGGCGGTCATCCGGTGCTCGCTCGACCTACACCACAGGGTCATGCGGTATGTGTTGGGGTGAAAGGCGGGAAAGTCGTTGATCTGGATCTCTACCCCGATCCCCGCCTCCTCCAAGGCTTCAGCGGAGTCGACCAGGCGCTCGTCCGCGGCGTCCCAACCCAGAAGCCCTCCAAAAAGGCCCATATCCGACCCCTGACTCGTATGTGTCGTGGCAA
>JBDHGR010000056.1:0-13511 GCA_039589815.1 Gemmatimonadota bacterium
GGTGGTGGGTTATGGGTGGATGGGCGTCCTCCTCTTTTTCAGCGTTTGGCAGAAGAGGTTCGACTCCGCGACCTACGCCAACACCGGAGCCATCGAGGAAACCAACGCCCGCCTGGCTGAGATGGACCGGGATCGGCACCCCACCACCGTCAAGGATGCGGCTTTCCTCGTGGGGATCGGGATGGGCGCGGCGGTCCTTTGCGTGAGGCTGGGCGACCTGATGCCCGCCCTGGGGGACCCCACCATCATTTCCTCCACGACCTGGGCGGTCCTCATCATCGTGACGGGGGGATTGATACTGTCCTTCACGCCTCTTCGGGAGTTCGAGAAGGTGGGGGCGTCCCAACTTGGGTACACGGCACTCTACCTTCTGCTCGCGGGAATCGGTGCCCAGGGGGATCTGAAAGAAGTCATACAGGCGCCCATCTACCTTGTCGCCGGTGCGGTCTGGATCGGCATCCACGTTTTTATCCTCTATCTGGCCGCCCGCATTGTCCGTGCACCCCTCTTCTTCATAGCCACGGGGAGTATGGCCAATATCGGGGGTGCAGCCTCCGCCCCTGTTGTGGCTGGGGTTTACCATCCCGCCATGGCGCCGGTTGGGCTTCTCATGGCCGTGGTGGGGTATGTGTTCGGGATCTACGCAGCCTTGGCCTGCGCCTGGCTCCTCGGACAGGTGGCATCAAGCGGGTGGATTCTCGGGGGCTGAACGCTCCGAGCACCGCCCTTTCGCAACCCCGGCCGAAAGGCCTTATCGCGGTTGCACGCCCCCCGGCACCGAACAACTCGAGACTCCCGCTATCTCCACCACACTTTCGGGGAAGTACCGGCGCCTCCACCACAAGGCGACATTCACCAATCCGATCAGCACCGGAACCTCCACCAACGGACCGATGACCGCGGCGAAGGCGGCGCCGTGGGCGATGCCGAAAGTGCCGACAGCCACGGCGATGGCCAGTTCGAAGTTGTTCGACGCAGCCGTGAAGGAGAGGGAGGCTGTCTGGGGATAATCGGCCCCGGCCAGGCGGCTCATGAAGAAGGTCACGGCGAACATGACCAGGAAGTAGATGAGTAGAGGAAGCGCGACCCTCAGGACCCCCGCCGGTTGGCCGATGATGGCTTCACCCTGGATCGAGAACATGACGATGATGGTGAAGAGCAGTGCGATGAGGGTTATGGGGCTGATCCTGGGCACAAACTCTCTGTGGTACCAATCTTTCCCCTTGATTCTGACCAGGACGAAACGGGTGGCCATGCCCGCCAGAAAGGGGATCCCCAGATAGATGAATACACTCTCTGCGATTTGGCCCATGGTGATATTCACCACCGCGCCTTCCAGCCCCAGCCGGGCTGGCAATACCGTGATGAACAGGTAGGCATAAACCGAATAAAAGAGGACCTGAAAGATCGAGTTGAACGCCACGAGGCCGGCGGCGTACTCCGGGTCTCCCTCCGCCAGATCGTTCCAGACGATGACCATGGCGATGCAGCGGGCTAGTCCGATGAGAATCAACCCCACCATGAACTCCGGGTAGTCCCGGAGGAAGAGCACGGCCAGGGCGAACATCAGGATGGGTCCGATGACCCAGTTCTGGATCAGCGAAAGCACCAAAACCTTCCAGTTCCTGAAAACGTCCCCCAGCTCCTCATACCTGACCTTCGCCAACGGCGGGTACATCATCAGGATGAGACCCACCGCGATGGGTATGGAGGTCGTTCCGAGCTGGGTAGACTCGTTCAGCGACTGCACTACGCCCGGCCAGAGATACCCAAGGCCCACGCCCACCCCCATGGCTGCAAAGATCCAGAGGGTGAGGAATCGATCGAGGAAGGAGAGGCGTCTTGCGATGCCAATCCGGGAGACGGAGGGGTCTGAAGCCAACTTTGACATGGTTCCTCTGAATCCTGAGCGGCTGAATCCCTAGTCGAACTTCCAGTTCACGATCGGGAGAATCCAAAAGTCCGGCTTGGACCGAATGATGTTGATGAGGCCCACCTGAACACCGTACATGTCCTCAGCAACGTTTACCAGGGCGAGCTGGAAGCCGTGCATGTAGTCGGCCCGGTTGAAGGCGGCGGCGATCTGCGCTCCCTCGGCCGCCTCGGCAAAATTCGCAAGCGAGAGAATCGACCAAGGAGCCCATTGGAGGCCTGTGAACTGCCCCTGTGTCACGTTCACTACCCCAGCCTGCCAGCCGGAAAACCCCCCGTCGACAAGATTCACGATTCCGAACTCTACCCCGGTCATGTCGCCGTTGACGTGGTTCACGACCCCGATGTCCAATCCGGAGACATTCCGGTTCACGCCGTAAAGCAGATTCAGTCGGATGCCCTTAACGTCCTCATCGTCATCCACCAACTGCATGGTGGGTCCAATAAACGCGATTTGAAACGGATTCTCCTGGGCCCGGGTAGAACCCGGGAGAAGTGCGAAGGCCATAAGAGCAGTCAAAGGAAACATGGCGGCTCGTCGAGACATCGGTTTCACCCTTCCTTTTTAAGCGGGTTGAGAGACAACCTCACCTTCTCCACTTTCATACGGCTGGGGATAGGGGTTGGGTTCCACCGTCAAGGAGATTGGCCTGGCGAAACCCCATTCCGGACCCCTTCGTAGGGGGAAAAGGTCTACCAGGACCCTTCATTCTGCAACTCAGATCCACGGAGTCATCGGGCCATGAGTCCCAAAAACACGAAACGCATGACCTTCATGGCGGCCTTTCTCCTCTATTTCGGGGTTCTTTGGGGCCTGTGGGACACTGCCTTCATCTACCCGGTAAAGGTTTTTGTCGTCCTCCTCCATGAAATCAGTCACGCTGCTGCGGCGATCGTAACCGGCGGGGGCGTGGAGCGTATCGTATTGGACTCCAATCAGGGAGGTGCGGCCTACACCCGAGGCGGGATCCCCTTCATCACCATGTCTGCGGGGTATTTGGGAAGCCTCTTGTGGGGTGTGCTGTTCGTAATGTTGGGGTTCTCCCGGTGGCTCCGACCTCGTTGGATCATCGGCGCGATTGGGTTGTTCGTGATGCTGGTGACGATTTCCGTGGTAAGGAACCCCTTCGGCCTGTTCTTCGGCTTTGCCTTCGGCGGACTCCTGGTAGCGTCGGCAAAGTACCTCTCTCAACGGACCAACCGGATCCTCCTCCTGGGCCTCGGCCTTACGTCTGCCCTCTACGCGATCTTGGACATCAAGAGCGATATCCTGGCCCGGCCCCACCTGCGGTCGGATGCCGCCATGTTGTATGAGATGACCGGCATCCCCACGGTCTTCTGGGGCTTTCTCTGGATCGCCATCGCTTTGCTAGTCAGTGCCTGGCTCCTTCGATGGGTCGCAAGGAGGCTCGACGATTTCGACCTGGATTCAGAGACTCCTGCGGCCTCTCCAATCAGCTGATCTGTCTTCCCCTGAGGGACAACCCCCACCAATAGGTCCCGAACTGTCCCATTGGGTCCAGATCTAGTGGTCAGATAGCCCGCCATGGACAATATCCTTGCACCTGCTGGGGAGGCATCGTAGGTTCGGATCGGCCGAGACGTTTTCGGCTTGGGCCGTCGAAGGGAGTCCAGGGTGGCATCCTTCGACTGGACCGCGGGCCAACGGAGCTCGCCGGTGTTTCGCCCGAAGTTCCCTTTTGAAAAGGAGGTGATCCTTGTCTAGTCCAAGTACTCTGTGCAACCTGGCACGGGCAAGCGATCATTAGGACGGCACCTAAGCCGAACAAAGTGATCAGACTGTTCGCGCCGGCGTATTGATCGCGCTGGGTTGCGACAGAAATCAGAAGCGCCACCGGAAGCCTGACCGGTGGCGCTTTCCTTTTTATCCAACACCCCTCTGATACTCATCCGAAATAGTCCGGGGCGTTTCCCGGTTTCCACTTGATGTTGCATCCGACGCTGGCCCGCTGGGTTTCCGGGACAGGTAAGCCGGTGAGAACAGCATCGGCGGCCGACCTCAGATCCTTCCCCGTTACCGGAACTTCGTTCCCCGGTCTGCTCCCGTCGAACTGACCCCGGTACACCAACTTCCGATCCTTGTCGAACAGGAAGAAGTCGGGTGTGCAAGCCGCTCGGTAGGCCTTGGCCACTTCCTGGTTCTCATCCATGAGGTAAGGGAAGGTGTACCCTGCTTCCGTCGATTCCCGACGCATTCCGTCCGGGCCATCCTGCGGGTACTGGTCCAGATCGTTGGAAACGATTGCTACAATGTCCAAACCCTTCTCCTGGTATTCGCGGGCGAACGAGCCGAATTCCTTACGGATGTGGACCACGAAGGGGCAGTGGGCACAGATGAACGCCACAAGAAGCCCGGTCCCCCGGAGATCTCCCAGGGAGTACTCCTTCCCGAAGGCGTTCGGAAGGGTGAAATCCGGAGCATACATCCCGAGGGGGGGCATAGTTGAGGGCGTAGCAGCCATGGTTCGTCCTTGGCTCGGGGGTCGGGTACGGTGGCAGGTTCAAAGAATAGGAATCGAGGTCGTTCCCCGGAAGCACCCCTTGTCGTTATTTCAAGGTTAAATTAATTTGATCGGAAACAACTCCGCCCAGGAACAGGGCCGAATGACATGCATCTGTAACGATGGAGCAGACGGATGAGCCCCAAGATCACCAAGGGATTTCACCATATCACCATGGTGTCGACAAACGCCCCCCGCACTCTGGCCTTCTACCGCGATCTCCTGGGCCTCCCGCTTGTGAAACAGACCGTGAACTTCGACGACCCGGCCGCGTACCACCTTTACTTCGGCCAGGGAGGAGGCACTCCAGGCACCATCCTGACCTTTTTCGAGTGGCCGGATTCCCCCAGCGGGAGCGGGGGAATTGGCGGAATCCACCATCTGGCGTTGAGCGTAAGCACACCCGAAGCCCAGCTCATGTGGAAGAGGCGCCTGTCCGACGCCGGTATTCGCGTCTCGGGACCCTATGATCGCGGGTACTTTCGAAGCATCTATTTCAAGGATCCGGATGGGCAGGTGCTGGAGATCGCCACAGACGGTCCGGGTTACGCCATCGACGAACCTCTAGATGCCCTCGGGCAGGCCCTGATCCAACCGGATAGCTCCCGCCTTCCGGGAGGGCGAAACGAAGCGGCCATCAGGGATCTCATGTACCCGGACCCTGTGCTCGGCGTTTCCGAGCCCATGGAGCTGAAGGGTATCCATCACATCAGCGGGATAACCAACGACCTTCAGGCAGCCGGGGATTTCTTGGAAGGGGCGTTGGGCCTTCGCCTGGTAAAAAAGACCTTGAACCAGGACGATGGAAGAACCGAGCATTACTTCTGGGCACATTACGATGGCCAGGAAGTGGGGACACACAGCTCCCTCACGCTGTTCGGCTGGCCCGGCTCCAAACGGAGGGCTCAGCCGGGGGCTGGTCAAACCCACCACATCGCATTCAGGGCGGAATCCGAGGACGAGCAGCTATCCTGGCGGAACCACCTCCTGGATCTCGGCATTCAGGTAAGTCCGGTCATGGACCGAAAATACTTCAAGAGCATCTACTTCCAGGCCCCCGACGGGCTACTTCTGGAGATCGCCACCGATGGTCCAGGGTTCGCCGTAGACGAGGGGGCCAACTCTCTTGGGGAGAGGCTCCAACTCCCGGACTGGCTGGAAGAGGACCGGAAGAGAATTCAGGCCGGATTACGGACGCTGGACGAGTCCGGGCAGAATCCAGCCAGAGAGGTTACCGTTGAGAATGCTTGATTTCCTCATGAAGAAACCGTCGGACGCCAGGGACGGCGACCCGGTTCTCGTGCTTCTGCATGGCCGTGGGAGCGACATGCGGGATCTGCAGGGCTTGGCCCAGGTGCTCCCTCCCCGAGGTACACTCATAACCCCTCAGGCCCCCCATTTTGGGGAGCCGTGGGGTTACGGGCCCGGTTGGGCGTGGTATCGGTACCTGGGACCGGAAGGGGCCGAAGCGGACTCCTTGCTGAAGAGCTTGAAGGCCTTGGCGGGATTCCTACATCGGCTCCCCGAAAGCCTGGGGTTTCAACCCGGACCCCTGGTGCTGGGAGGTTTTTCACAGGGAGGCACGACTGCTCTGGCCTACGCGCTGACCCACCCAGGGAAGGTAGCCGGAGTGGTGGTGCTCAGCGGTTTTTTGGCCGGAGCCGAGGGCCTCGGGGCCGGCCCTGAAGCCCTTGGCGACACGCCCCTATTCTGGGCTCACGGCACACAGGATCCGGCTGTTCCATTCCAGCTGGCCCTGGAAGGGTGGAGGGCAGTGGAAGCGGTGGGTGGGAAGCTGGAATCCCGAAAATACCCCATGGGGCACTGGGTCACATCGGAGGAAGTTTCGGATCTGAAGGCTTGGATGGAGGGTTCTATCCCTGGCTGGGTCGGGAGCCTGTCCCGTCACGGGGAGCGGCGGCACTCCCTCGAGGAGCAGGCTCCTAGTCCATCTCCAGCTGCTGGGGAAGGGTCAAAAGGCTGACGATCCGGAAGCGACGCTCCCCCATGGGTAAGGAAACCGTGACTTCCTCGTCCAGGCGGGCTCCCAATAAACCCTGCCCTATCGGCGAGGCAAAGGAAACCTGCCCTGCATCCAGATCCAGGAAGTCTCCAGCCACAACGGTAAACTCAAAGATCTCCTTCTCTTCCAAGTCCTCGACAGACACCTTCGACCCGAAGCCGACGCGGTCCGGGGGAAGGTTCTCCACATCGATCTGGGAGAGTTCGGATTGTCGTTGGGAAAGGTGGGACATCCTGGCCTGAACGAACTGTTGGCGTTCGAGCGCCGATTTGTATTCGGCGTTCTCACGCAGGTCCCCGAGCTCGACTGCCTTCCGGATACGCTCTGGAAGCTCCCGAGTGAGCTCATGGTCGAGGCGGCCCATCTCATCGTCGATTTTATGGCGAATCTCATCCAACATGGTCATCGTGATTTCCCTACCTCTTTATCCCGTCGCATTTCCGATCTTCGCCGTCGAACGGCGTGTTCTTTTCAAGGGGCGAAAAGGACCGCCCCCGGCGAACAATGGTCGGGGGCGGTTCTGGTGGTCTCCCCGGGAAGTATAGCTAGAACTAGGTGCGGGGGTCCATCCCGTCCAGAACTGCTCGTTTCCGGTCCGCCCGGTCTCTTCGAAATGCCTCGCGGATCTCGGGATGTTTGGTCCCCAAGATCTGGGCAGCCAGGAGAGCGGCGTTCACCGCACCGGCTTTCCCGATGGCCAAGGTCCCTACCGGAACCCCTCGGGGCATCTGAACCGTGGAAAGTAGAGAGTCCAGGCCATCCAAGGACCAAGCCTTCATGGGGACGCCCAAAACCGGCAACACGGTGTGGGCAGCCACCACGCCGGCCAGATGGGCTGCGCCTCCAGCAGCGGCAATCAGGACCTCCAATCCCCTCGCCTCTGCGGAAGAAGCCCACTCCGCTACCTCGCCAGGAGTCCGATGGGCCGAAAGTGCCAGGGTTTCCGTGGCAATTCCCATCCCTTCCAGGGTGTCCACCGAATGTTTCATCGTATCCCAATCCGATTGGGACCCCATAATTACACCAACCAAAGGACCTTCCATCTGTGCTTCCCCCTCCCCGGTGAAGGACTCAAACGGCTACGATGGCCAGCGGGCATTGCCTGGTCAAGATGGATCGTCTCACAAATCGGAGGGAAGAACGAACGGCTTGTTTCAACCCCCCTGGGGGGGGCATCTTGTAAGAGAAGAGGAAATCACCTGAGATTTGGTTTTCATGCCTGGACCCCCGGGTCTGGTGCCCGTGTCTCCGGAGGAAGAGATGATGGCTGGCAAGACCGTATGCTCCCTTACCCTGCTGCTTTCCCTAGCCCTTTCCAACCCACTGGGCGCCCAGATTGACCCTGCTCATGAGTGGACCTACGACCGGGCGGATGCTGAAGCTCCGGTAAGCATCACGGAGGACCGCATCCTGCCGTCCGGAGCCTACCAGCTGAGCGCGAGATACCTTTATTCGGGCCTGAGCGGACAGGGATTCGGCTCAGACTCCCTGACCGTCGACCAGGTCCTGGCCTTCTTCGATGTGGCCGCCAGCGAAATGGTCACGCAAGGGTTCGCCGTGGACTTCCTTTGGGGGGTGACCGACCGCATAACCCTCAGTGCCACAGGGGTATTCGCTCAGAAGACGATGGACCACCTGGCGAATCTCGAGGGACAGCCCAACGTCTTCCTCTTCTATCAAACCGAGGCCTCGGGCATTCAAGACGTCATGGTCAGCGCACTTTATGATATTCTGAGCCGGGGTACCCTCCGGTTTCACGTGCATGGCGGTGTCTCGGTCCCGGTGGGTGCCATCGATTCGGACGACGTGACGCCCGCCTCTGATCCCGATGCCACTCAACTCCCCTACACCCAACAGATGGGGTCCGGCACTTTCGACCTGACGCCTGGCTTCACCTTCAATATGCAGAACTGGAAGGCCTCTTTGGGGCTGCAGGGAAAGGCCATCATCAGGATGGGGGAAAACGACCGGGGGTGGGCCCTGGGAGACCTTTACACGGCGAACATGTGGGCCGGATTCAAAGCATCGGACTGGGCTTCCGCCTCTCTTGGCCTCCGGTATTCCAACTGGGGAAACGTCGAGGGATTCGATGAGGATCTGAACGCCAACGAGAGCCCCGCCCATAACACATTGACCCAGGCAGGTTGGAGGGTGGATCTGCCCCTGGGCCTGAATTTTGTCATGCCTGAAGGGCAGTTCGAGGGGCATCGCCTGAGCGTCGAGTTCCATTTTCCAATCCATCAGGACCTGGATGGGCCGCAACTCCAGCACAACTGGAGTGTGGTGGCCGGCTGGAGCATGGATTTCGGCTACTAGGGGAGGAGCCGACTACCGCTTCCAGGCATCGGATCCATATGAAATAGGGCCCCGCCGGTATCCGCCGGTGGGGCCCTTCCGCTTCAATGAGCCCGGTCTCAGGACTATCGCTAACCCCGGAGCTTCACCAGGTGGTAGTTCTTCTTCCCTTTTCTGAGGACCAGGAACCGACCCTCCAGCGCGTCCTCGAGACTCACCGATCGATCCACGTCCTCCACGCGGACGTTGTTGAGGTAGACCCCTCCGCCTTGAATCGAGCGCCGTGCATCCCCTTTTGAGGATCCCACACCAGAATCGGCCAACAGGTCTACCACGGGCATTCCATCCCCATCGAAGTCTTGCCGCGGGAATTCCGAAGAAGGTACATCGGAGAAGATGTCGGCTATTTCCTCTCCACTCAGGCCTGCCAAAACCCCTCCGAACAGAACCTGCGTAGCCTGTTGAGCCCGGGACAGACCCGTCTCCCCGTGGACCCTCCGTGTCACGTCCTCAGCCAGGGCACGCTGCGCGGCCCGTTCGTGGGGCCGCTCGGCGATAGCCACCCCCAACTCAGCCACCTCCTCCTGGTCAAGGAGGGTGAAGAGCTTCAGGGAGGAAAGGGTGTCACTATCGTCAGTATTGAGCCAGAACTGAAAGAACCTATATGGGGACGTACGGGATGGATCCAGCCAAACCGCTCCGGACTCAGTCTTTCCGAACTTCGAACCTGAGGCCGTGGTCATGAGGGGGAAAACGAGACCGTAGGCTTTTTCTCCCCGCACCCGCCGGATAAGGTCGATACCGGCAGTGATGTTTCCCCACTGGTCGCTTCCACCCATCTGAACCGTGCAACCATACCGTTCGTTCAGTACGAGGAAGTCGTAGGACTGCATGAGGACATAGCTGAATTCGGTGAAGGAAATGCCCCCTTCCTCCTCCTCCAACCGCCTGCGAATGCTCTCCTTCCTCATGAGAGCGTTCACAGAGAAGTGCTTCCCCACGTCCCTGAGAAAGTCCACCGTTTTGAGATCGCCCAGCCATTCTAGATTGTTCACCATCCTGGCCGGGTTGGTTTTCACTTCGAAATCGAGGAAATGCTCAAGCTGCCCCCGGATCCCGGCCAGATTCTCCGCCGTCTTTTCCCTGGTGAGAAGCTGTCGCTCCTGGGTCTTCCCGGAAGGATCCCCGATGAGGCCCGTTCCACCTCCCACCAGGCCAATGGGGGAGTGGCCGGCTCGCTGAAGGTGAACCAGTCCCATGATGGTGAGGAGGTTGCCGACGTGAAAAGACGAGGCCGTTGGGTCGAACCCGATATAGGCCGTCCTGGGCCTTTCGGAGAATGCCTGGTGGGCCCCCTCCGTGAGGTCCTGGATCATCCCGCGCCAGTGGTATTCGTCCACAGGGTTCTTCATTCCATCTCCTGAGCCAAACGGCGACCGGGCACCCCGCCAACATGGCTTGCAGGAGCATGTCGGCAGTCAGAAAGAGAATAATAGGGAAAAGAGGAACGAAGGCTACCGAAAAAGGTCCCGAATTGCCTCACGATCCACCTTTCCATGCGGATTCAAGGGAACGGCCTCAAGGATCTGGAAGGCCCTGGGGCATTTTGCGGGGGAGAGAATCGTGCGGGTGAGTCGGTCCAGTTCCTCCAAACTCTGGCCTGAAAACTGACCCACCACCCCGGCAACGACCCGCTCTCCCCACTCAGGATCCGGGACGCCCACCACCACTGCAGCTGTCACCCCAGGAAGGGATTCCAGGACCTGTTCCACCTCCGCTGGATCCACGTTCACACCACCACTGATGATGCGGTCGGACCTGCGCCCGACGATCCACAGGTCGCCGTCCCCGTCCTCCCTGGCCAGGTCTCCGGTACCGAGCCACCCATCCTCCCTGGTCTGCCCCGGAGCCACGGTCGGGCCTCGGACCAGAAGCTCGCCGATCTCATCGATGCGAACCTCTACGCCCGAAAGAGGCTTCCCAACCGTTCCCGGCTTTTGTCGTACCAGCGCCGGGTGGGCCGTGGCCACTTGGGAGCTGGCCTCGGTAAGCCCGTAGGTGAGGGCGATGGGGAAGCCGGCCGCGAGGGCAGATCGAACCAGATCCGCACGTGCCGGAGCACCGCCGATGAGGAGGCATCGAAGGGCCCGGGGCGGAGGCCGTTCTCCCCAGGCCGACAAAACCTGGTGGAGCATGGTGGGCACCAAAGAGGCATGGGTGATCGAGCCGTCTTCCATCAACCCCACGAAACCCACCACGTTGAACGGCCCCCGAAGGACCAAGGCCGATCCCAGCAGCGAGGCTCGTGTGATCAGTGCCAAACCGCCCACGTGCGAGGGGGAAAGGGAACACAGCCACCGGTCCGTGGTGCCTAGGTCGAGCCGTTGCCGGGACGCATCGGCGCTGGCCCGGAGGTTTGCCGCGGTGACTCGGACGATCCGTGGCCGGCCCGACGTGCCTGAAGTGAGGATGCGAGCAACCTCGTTTCCCCCGTAGGAAGCTGGGAGCGGCCCCCGGAATGGTTCAACTTGGGAGAGGAAAGAAAGCGGGGGAGCCCCTGTCAAATCGAGCGTTGGCGACAACAACTCAAAGGCCTCTGCCCGTTCCGTCTCGGTCCACCGTTCGTTGATGGGGACCACAGCGGCGCCGGCTTTCCAGATTCCGTGAAAAGCCACCAGTGCTTCCCGAGTCAAAGACGCGGTGAGGGCTACGGCGTCCCCGGGTCCCACGCCGCTGGCTCGAAGCCCTCGAGCGAAGCCCTCGGCCGTCTCCGAGAGCTCCTGGTAGGTGAGGGTCCCGCCCGGATCGTCCAGGGCAAGCCGCGTGGGGTCCCTCGAGACGGCCTGGACCAGAAAGCACATCTCAGCCCAGAACCGAGGCCAGGGTGGCTCCCAGCAGGAGCCCGTAGATTCCGGCCGCCTTGGCGGTTCCTCCCAACGATGGGATGAGGACCCGGGGATTGGTCTCGACCGAGAAGGTCATGACCGTCAGAACGGGCCTGAAGAGGATTGGGGAGACCAGCATCGACAGGAGAGTCCAACGTTCCCAGTCGAACCATGCGATACCCAAGAGCGGCGTTGCCAAGGCCAGGAGAACGAGGGATCCGAACTCCACCTTGGTCCCCGTCAAGCCGACTCGGACGGCCAGCGTCCGCTTGCCGGCCCGGGCATCTGTTTTGAGATCCCGGAGGTTGTTCACCACGAGGATGGCCGTGGCCATGGCTCCCATTCCGGCGCCTGCCAGGAGTACCTCAAAAGCGTAAGCATGTACCTGGACCCAATACGTGCCTCCCACGGCCACTAGGCCGAAAAAGACAAAAACGAAGGCGTCGCCGAGGCCGTGGTAGGCCAACGGGTAGGGACCCCCGGTGTACGCGACAGCGCAGACCAGGGAGACAAGGCCGATGAGGAGGATGGGAAGACCGCCTACCCAGACCAGGTAGATGCCAAGAAGCAGGGCCAGGCCAAGAACCATGAAGGCACCGTTCCGGACCGTCTTCGGGGGAATAAGACCAGCTTGGGTGGCCCTCACCGGACCGACCCGGTCGTCGGTGTCGCCTCCCCGGAGGTGGTCGTAGTAGTCGTTGGCGAGGTTGGTCCCGATTTGGATGAGGAGGGCGCCGAACAGGGCGGCGAGGGCCGGGCCGAGACGAAAACCACCGTGTCCGATGGCCAAACCGGTGCCCAGTACGACGGGCGCTGCCGCCGCCGTGAGGGTCAGAGGCCGGGAGGCCATGATCCACACCCTGTACCGGGGCATTTCTTTGAGCCGGGTAAGCCTCCCGGAAGCCACGAACCTCTCTACCAGGGAAGCCACGGGTACTTCCTGAAGTTGGGCTTACGCTTCTCGACGTAGGCGTTCTTGGCTTCCTGGGCTTCCTCCGTCATGTAGAAGAGGAGCGTGGAGTTGCCGGCGAGCTCCTGCAAGCCCGCCTGCCCATCCACCGCTGCGTTGAAGGCCGACTTGAGGAGGCGTATGGAGAGAGGGCTCTTATCCAGGATCTCCTGGGCCCACCTCCATCCTTCGGCCTCCAACTCCTCCAGAGGCACAACCGCATTGACCAGGCCCATGGCCGCCGCCTCGTCCGCCCCGTATTGGCGACAGAGGAACCAGATCTCTCTCGCTTTCTTCTGCCCGATAATGCTGGCGAGGTAGGACGCACCGAACCCGCCATCGAAGCTCCCTACCTTCGGCCCGGTTTGCCCGAAAACGGCGTTGTCGGCAGCAATGGTCAGGTCACAGATGACATGGAGAACATGGCCGCCACCGATGGCATACCCAGCCACCAGGGCAATGACGGGTTTCGGCATGCTGCGGATGTAACGCTGGAGCTCGAGAACGTTCAGCCGTGGCACGCCGTCACTGCCCACGTACCCCGCCTCCCCTCTCACCCTCTGGTCCCCCCCGGAGCAAAAGGCGTGCTTACCGTCTTCCGCAGGGCCGTTTCCGGTGAACAGGACCACGCCGATTTGGGTATCCTCCCCTGCATCCCGGAATGCCTCCTGGAGCTCCAGGAGCGTTTCGGGGCGGAACGCATTCCTCACCTCTGGTCGGTCGAAGGCGATTCTTGCCACGCCGTCGCACTTATGGTAGGTGATGTCCTGATATTCTTTGACCTGTTTCCAGTCCGGCATGCTCATCCGACCTCATCTTTCGTGGGTCTTAATCCGTCCATGGCCAGCGCCACTTCCGCCACGACCTCCCTGCGGCGCTCATGGGTCTCTTTTCGTCTTGTTCGT
>JBDHGR010000057.1:0-13420 GCA_039589815.1 Gemmatimonadota bacterium
CAGGAACCTGGTCTTGTTATGCCGGACCCATCACCGGGCGGTCCACGAGGGTGGCGTGACCGTCTGCATCGACCGAACCCAACAGGTCGTGTTCTTCACACCCAGAGGCAAAGCGCTCTCTGCGGCACCGCCACGAAGCGAACCGCCACGAAGCGAACCACCAACAGTGGGACTGACGTCCGGGACCCTGAACGCGGGGGAGTCCGGGAACGGCCGCCCCGCCGCGCATCTCGCCGGCGCCCCCCGCTGGAACCGGGACTCCGACATCCCCTGGGCCCTTGAAGCCCGGGCCTGGGAAGCCCTCGACCCGGGGTGACCTAGGGCCCCGTCAAGGTCAGGCAGTGGCTTCGTTTCGGGGTGAGTAGGGGATTGCCGGTGCTGGTTAGGCGGGGGCTTCGACCCGGGCCAGGAAAGGTTCACTTTCGGGCGGGAGGCGTTACTCCGACCCCCCTTCAGCGATTGGGGACCGCCCAGGAATGGACCAGAGGGGGCACCTGACAACCCGGCACCGGAAAAACCCCACCGGAGAAACGGCACCTGACAACCCGGCACCGGAAAAACCCCACCGGAGAAACCGCAAAGGATTGCCCACGCCTGAAACGTGGACTCCCAGATGGAACAAAAGCGGAGGGCCTTTGGCCCCCCGCCACGCTGACGCCCCAACTGCCGCCATCTAACGATGCCGGATTGGCGTCAGGATCTGTCCTAAGTCTCGTCTTTTTCGTGCCGTTCCACCTCGATGGAGCAATCCGTCACCAGAGCGGCGATGGCGCCGACGGCAGCCCAGACAGGGAAGATTGCTGCCCCCACCACCCCAAGGGTCAGGGGAATCTCGATCAGGGTTCTATCTTCATCGTTCTTGATCGTGATGCGACGAACGTTCCCTTCCTGGAGAAGTTCCTTCACCTTCGATAGGAGTTTCTCCCCGGCAACCTTGTACCGCTCCCTTCCGCTGCCCTCCTGGGCTTCTTCTTCCTGGCCTTGCTCTTCGGCAGAATCGAATTCTTCGGTCATTGTTCCTCCTCGCTCGTTGGTCTCTACTCTCTTTATCCATACGGAATCAAGAATGGAAAGGTTCGAGGTCAGTCAGCCGGCGAAAAGCAGGTCGGGGTTTAGGATTCTTGGCTTCCCTCCACCCCAGGTTTCCCCTCAGCAGCAGGTTCAGATCCGATTGCCTTCATCATTTTTGCGGTCAGCTCGTCAACCCACCCCAACCACTTTCTTGTGCTCCGAGTCCAGATTGTTCGACCCAGGGCGTACCCGCCGACAACCCAACCGGAAACCACCGCCGCGATGGGTTGCCATGAGGAGGGATCCAGGATCGCCAAGCTAATCCCAGCGGCAAAGGCTCCCCCAAGCATCGGTAACCAGTGGCTTAGGAATGCGGTGCCCCGCCGGTCCACGCTCACACTGATTCTGGAGCCGGCGGCATGCGGGATCACCCGCACCAGAACGGCGCTGAAGTCACCACGGCTACTCCACTCAGCGCCCCCCAAAACCTCATGGGTCATTCCCTCTCGGTGGAGGACGGTCCGCGCCAGATCCAACGTCAAAGCCATCTCTTCCTCGCTGAGCCGCCGACCCACCGACCTCTCCGCGCTCAGCTTGGCCGGACCCCCAAAAAGGCGTGCGGCGGGGCTCCAATCCAATGTGTAGAGTGAATCGGCCGCCTCCGACACCCTCGAGGGATGGATCCCAACCTCCGAAGCGATCTCCTGAATCTCGAGGAGGGTCAAACCTTCTGGCGGGAGACTGGGGGGCGAGGGATGTCGCACCATCCCTGTTTCGGGGGTTTCCAGGTCGATCGCCTTTCGGAGTATCACAGCGAACTCCTTCTCCGAAAAGCGCCTTTCATCGTTTCCACCGGCCATGGGTGAAGTGTCGGGTTTGGGGATCAGGTAGGCAAGGAAAACTCGGAAAAGAAAGCTCGACAAATCCCCTCGAGGGCCAAGGGCGAACCCTCCGTAAGGTGCTGGACCTCCCCTCGCACCGATCGGACCCGGCGGCTATCCTCCTCTATCGCTCCGGTCCACCATCAGGACCCACCGGGAGGCAGCCATGTCTGACCTGGCAATGCACAACAAAAAGCCGAACCGCAGCTTCCGTCTTTCTGCCCTTCTCTTCGCATCTCTCCTGACCGCACTTCAAGGAAGAGGCGGCCCTCTGGCTGCTCAAGCCACGCCCCTCCTTCTGGACGTCCAGACACGGGACCTTCTCCACCAGGAACTGAGTGGCGAGACGGCAAAGGAATACGCCATCGCCATTTCCCGCTTTCACCGCATTCAGGGCTCTCGCGGTTATAGGGATTCCGGAAAATACGTCGTCAATACTCTTCTCGAAGCCGGATTCACGACCGAAGACGCTTTTGTCGAGTCATTCCCGTCGGATGGGAAGGTGGTTTACCAGACCTGGCAATCACCATCCGGATGGGATATCGAAAGGGCCGAATTACGAATGGTGGAGCCCTTTGACGAACGCATCATCGGATATCCCGAGATCGCCATGAGCCTCATGACCTACTCCAACCCGGGCCATGCCAGGGGTGAGTTGGTGTGGGTTGGGGATGGAACCACCCCTGAGGACTATCAGGGGAAGGACGTGGCGGGGAAGATCGTCCTGTGCACTGGGTATGGCGGGGACGTGCACCGGCTCGCGGTGCTGGAGTATGGTGCCCTGGCGGTGGTCTGTTACCTGGACGACGACCGGGCCATGGAGTTCCCGGACATGCTGGCATACACGGGGATGTGGCCTCGAGCGGAGGAGTTGGAAAGGGTCCGGTTTGGCTTCAACCTCACCCGCCGCCAGGGTGAACGCTTGAGGCAGATGGTGGAGTCGGGACAGAGGGTCGTTCTGGATGCCACGGTGAACGGCGTCGGGCTCGAACCCTACTGGATGGACGTCCCGGTGGCAGTCATCCCCGGCACGGATCCAAACGCCGGGGAGCTGGTTTATTGCGGACACCTGGACCACCCGAAGGAGTCCGCCAACGACAATGGCTCCGGGTCGGCAGCCATGATGGACATGGCTATCACCCTGAAGAGACTCATTGACGAAGGACGACTGCCGAGACCAAAGCGAACCCTGCGGTTCCTCTGGGTCCCTGAGTTCTACGGTATGATGGCATACGTCGACGCTCACCCTGAGCTGGTGGGCCCCGGGCTGGGAGGATCCACCCTGGGAAACATTAACCTGGACATGGTGGGTGAGAATCTGGAGATCATCCACACCCGAATGATCCTCACCCGGACCCCGGCATCGATCCCTTCGGTGGTGAACGACGTGGTGGAGAACATGGCGGAGATGGTGACCCGGATGAACATCCGGACCCCCCGCGGCAGCCTCTCTTTTCCCAACATCGCCCTGACTCCCTACTCGGGTGGAAGCGACCACAACATTTTCATCGACCGGAAGATCCCCGGAATGATGCTGGGCCACTCGCCGGACTACACTCATCACACCTCGGAAGACACCCCCGACAAGGTGGACCCCGTTGAGTTGGAGCGAACCGAGATTCTCGCGACTTCGGCATTCTGGTACCTCGCGAACCTCTCCGAGACGCAGGGTGTGGAGCTGGCCTACCTGGCCGGTGCCAAAGCTGGAGAACGGTTGGGAGAAGCAACCCGGGAGGGGATGCGACATCTCCTGGCGGCACCTCCCCAGGCGCGGAACCACGCCTGGGCCGAAGTGGAGAACAGGATTCGGCACCACCTGGATTGGGCTCAGACGGCTGTCCGTGACGTCCTGCACTTCCACGATGGAATGGCCGTAAACGCTGCCGTCGAGGGCCAATTGGCCATGTTGGAATCCCAGGCGGAAGCCCTCATGGAAGGCGTGGCGGTGACGGCCAGAAGCCAGGGAGCGCAGGGACGTCGGGCGCCCCCCCTTCCCCGGGCAGAAGATGAGCGAGTCCCGATCCGTCTCACCCGCGGACCCTTGGCAGGCGGCCTCCCCGCCAGCCGGCTGAGCCCGGAGAGAGCAGCCTGGTACTCCTCACCCCAGAACGCCCTGGGTGGAGCTAATGCCTTCGAGTTGGTCAACTTCATCGACGGTGAGCGGGATATCACGGCCATCCGAGACGCCCTTTGCGCCGAGTTCGGTCCGTTGCCGACCCAGGTCGTGGCCAGGTATATAGAGGACCTGGTGATGACGGATTTAGCGGAGTGGAGGGAGAGGGAGATCCCATGAGCCCCATCGTTCTCGAAATGCCAGTGGGTCCGTTGACCTTCCATAGCCTGGTCCTGGATTTTACGGGGACTCTGTCCGGTGACGGGACCCTACTCCCTGGAGTCGCGGAGCGCCTTCGGGTGCTGGCCGATAAGCTTTCCATCACCGTCCTCACCGCGGACACGTTCGGCACGGCCCGGGCACAACTCGACGGCCTGCCGGTGGAGGTCCGGCTCATCGCCGACGGGCAGGAGAAGGCGGGCGCGGTGGGCGGCATGGACCCATCAGGAGTCATCGCCATCGGGAACGGACGAAACGATGTGCCCATGATGGGGGTGGCTGGGCTGGGAATGGCCGTCGTCGGCCCCGAGGGAGCGGCGGCGGAGCTCTTGGGCGCCGCGGACGTAGTGGTACGAGATATCAACGACGCTTTGGATCTCATCCTTCATCCCCTGCGCTTAAAAGCCACGCTTCGTGACTAGAAGAAGGAGAGTTTCGGTGACCCGTCAGCCCCTTGCCCTCACCCTGGTCGTGCTGTTCTTCCTCCTAATCACCCCGGGAGACAGCGAAGCCCAGGCCACGCCGGGGACCGATATCTGGGCCTTCCGAGTCTCAGGCACCCCCCCCACCATCGATATCGGATCGGCGGTCAGGGTGACGGAGCGACAGGGGTACGACAACCAACCGCACTTCCCCCCCGGCGAGAGGCTGGTCCTTTACACGGCCATTGATTCTGTGGGTCAGGCCGATATCTGGAGCTTCGACCTCAGGACAGGGAACCGGAACAACATCACCAGGTCCGCACCGGAGAGCGAGTACTCCCCCACTGTCATGCCGTCGCTGGCCCGTTTTTCCGCTATACGGGTGGAAGCCGATTCCACCCAAAGACTCTGGAGCTTCGAGTCCGGGGGAACCAACCCCGAAGTCCTACTCGAGGATATCCAGCCTGTCGGCTACCATGCCTGGTTGAGCGAGGACAGCCTGGCCCTGTTTGTTCTGGGGACCCCGGCCACGCTCCAGATCGCCTCCCTAACCGAAGGCACAGGCCAGGTCGTTGCCGAGAACATCGGAAGGTCCCTTTACCGGACCCCGGGACGGCGGACCGTTTCGTTCGTTCAACTGGACCCCGCCGGCAGCGGTTGGATCGCCGAATACGACCCCGCCACCGGGGAGACCCAACCTTTGGCCCCCTTGCTAGAGGGAAATGAGTTTTACGCGTGGGGGCCAGGGGGCGTCCTCGTCATGGGCCAAGGATCAAAGCTCTTTCGATGGGTGCCAGGCGAATCGCAGGAGTGGCAGGAGATCGTCGACCTGGAATCGGCGGGTATCGTGGGGGTTACCAGGATCGCCTTCAGCCGCGAGGGCGGATGGATCGCCATCGTCGCCGAGGACATCGATGACGAGGGGGGGCGTTAGGCCCCGTTTCTTCAACCAGGAAAAGCATTAAGAAAACTGGACAAAAGGGCCCCGCCCGCCTAACCTTTCGAGAGCGGAAACCCTACAAAACTCAAAGGAGTTGTAAACCATGACGGGAGAGGCAGGTCAGCGGATCCGGGTTGTACTCCGCTGGATCCAGATCTTGGACAAGATGGAGCCCTTCTACAAAGAGACGGGCGAGTTCGTCTTCCGTTCCAAGGTCGCGAGCGGCGGGAAGGTAGACGAGACGCGCTTCCCGGAAGAGGGGTACTACGCCATTTCGGACAAACCGGGGTGGAATCGCCTGGAGAAGCTGAACAAGATTCTGTTCGACGGAGCTCCAGGGGACGAACTCGTCGTGGAACTTATGGGCGAAGAACTGGACCAGTTCACACCCAACGACCCCCTGGATCATTACCGTCGGGAGTTTACGGGTGACCCGGCCACGTGGATCGGCCACTATGAACCCGTTGACGAGGGATCCACCGACCCGGAGAACATGCCGAAGTGGCGTATTTGCTTCGACATCCAGACGGTGGACTGAGCATGGGCGAGGGCGCCCTTCTCGTCTCGTAGGCTAAAGGTTGGAAACGACCCCGGAGGCCCTCGCTTCCGGGGTCGTCCTGTTCCCCACAGGACCCTTCGATGTCCCATGATGTCACACCGGCCCTTCCCCAATCGTTCTGAATGCACGAGGCCTCGGAATGGGGAGGGGTGGCCGGGGCATCCTCACACTGACGCCCGATGGCCCGGTGAACTTCGAAGCTCTCTTTGACGCGGTCTACCCTTCCCTCTTCCGGTACTGCAACCGGCTGACGGGAGATCCGGACCAAGCCGAGGATCTGGCCCAGGAGGCCTTCTTCCGGCTTCTGGACCGGGGTGCGGAGGGAACGGAAGCAGGCCTCCGTTCATGGCTGTTTATGGTTGCCACGAACTTGGTGAGAGACCGGTCCCGTACGCGGGAAACCCGGAGACGGATTCTCGCGGGGTTCCCGCCGCCTGAGCACGGCCCGGGGCCGGACCAGGACCTGGCACGGGCCGAAGAGATCCAGCGGGCCCGGCGGGGCCTGGAGGTTCTCTCCCAGCGGGATCGGGAGATGCTCCTTCTCCGCCAGGAGGGATTCAGTTACCGGGAGATCGCAGAAGTGGCTGATGTATCCCACCGTTCGGTGGGAACGATTCTCGCCAGAGCGCTTAAACGGTTCGCGGCGGAAATGTCTAAAGAGTCGGAACTGTCCAAAGAGTCGGAACTGTCCAAAGAGTCGGAACCGTCCAAAGAGACGGGACGGTCCAAACAGACGGAACAGTCCAAAGAGGAAACAGGGAATGGGACATCCCGATAACGGTCGAATCCAAGCTCTTCTCGATGGTGAGCTGGCTAACGGCGAGGCCGAAAAACTCCGAGCCCACCTGGCGACGTGCGCCGAATGTGATGCCGATGGGCAGGGCCTGAAGGCTGCTGCCAGTGATACGGCCCGGGCCTTGAGCCTTCTTGACACGGAGCCGGCGTTGGATGAAGCCAGGGCGCGGTTCCTGGCTCGGAACCGCGGCTCCGGAAAGAAGCGGGGTTCACGCCAGGCCAGTGGATCCGGGCGGTTCCTCGGGGTTTCCTGGTCCCTGCCCAAAGCCGCATCCATCGTCCTCCTTCTCACCGGCGTTACAGTGACTGCTCTCCCGGGCTCCCCCGTTCGGCGATGGATGACTCAGGGTTGGCATGCCTTCGTGGGTTCTGCCGGGACAACCACCGTACCTGGGAGCCCCGAGGGAACGCCTGAAACCCCGGGCCTTCTTTCCCCCGAGCAAGGGGCTCCCGAGACGGGAGCCGGGGTTTCCGTTCTAGTAGAGGGGCTGGAGATCTGGATCCACGATCTCCCCGCCCAAGCCGGGCTCCGGGTCCTTTGGACGGATGGGGAAGAGGCTTGGGTGTACGCCGGTGAAGGCACCCGGTTCAACAGCGTAGACGGCCGGTTGGAGGCGTTCGCACCGCCAGGCGCGGTGCGAGTGGAGATTCCCCGGGCTCTCCAGAATGTTGTGTTGGGGCTGGACGGGGAAGTCCTCCTCAGGAAAGCCGGTGGCGAGCTGGAGATCTTGGCCCCCGTTCGGGAACGGAGTCCCTCCGAAATCCGCTTCGAGGCTCCGGAATCCACGAACGATGACCGGCCTTAGGGTGTAATCAATCCATGACCCCTCGCAGTCTGGCCTCCGTTTTCTACCTGAGCGCCGTCTTCTCGTGCTTGCTGGCATCCCCTTGCCCGGGAAGGGCCCAGAACGCAGGTGACCCTGATCAGGCCACCGGGGCGGTCCAGGGAACGGTCTTCGGGACCCGGGGGGCAGAGTCACGGCCCCTCCCCGACGCCATCATCCATGTTTCCCTCGGGTCTCGCCATTTCACCCTAACGGCTGACGCCCGGGGCCGGTACACACTCCCCGGCCTCTCCCCCGGAGCTTGGCGGGTCCGGGCCATCCACGTGGGTTACCGCACCATGGCTGCCGGGGTTCACGTGCCGGCCGAAGGGGCAGTAACCCTGGATCTCACGCTGAGTTGGCAGCCGGTGGCCCTCCCACCCATCCTGGTAGAAGCCGACCCTGTCCGACCCATGAATCCGGCAGCGCCTCCTGAGGCTTCAGAGCTTGGGGAAGTCGCGCTGAGGGCCCTGGAGGGAACCTCAGGAATGGTGGAGGGAGGCCTGGCTCAAATCGTCAGGAGCATTCCGGGAAACGACCCCTCCGATCCCCAGGACGTCCTCTTGATGAGGGGCTCGGCCGCCGACCTGAAACTGGTCCTCCTGGACGGAGCCCCGATCTACACGCCATTCCACATGGCAGGTCTGGTGGAGAGCTTCGACCCCCAGGCCCTGGGTGGCGCTTCTCTCTTCCTCGGGGGAGCTCCCGCCCGCTTCGACGGGGGACTCTCCTACATCCTGGATCTCAGCGGGAGAAGCCCTAGATCCGATCGGGTTCACGGGAATGCGGCCATGGATCTCCTCACGGGCCGACTTCTCCTCGAGGGACCATTGGGCTCTTCCACGGGATTCCTGGTTGGGGGTAGGGCCATCCACAACCTCGGCGCACCCCTTTTCGGCCAGGGGCCCTCTCCCTACGGGTTTGGAGACGTCCTGGCACGCTTCGAATGGACCGGGGACAACGGCCAGGGAGCTTATGTCACCGGTTTCTGGAACCGGGAGTCGGTTCTCCTGGATCTTTCGGACGCCGCCGCCGCGGCTCTTTCCCAGGAGGTGGATTTCGGGAATACCGGCATCCTCGGGAGCCCTCCCGCGGGGGACGGCGCCCGTTGGGGCAACCGGGCCCTGGCCGGCGGCTACCGGACCCTTCTGGGGAATACTTCCGCCGAGATCCGACTGGCTGCCAGTCGTTATGAGGCGGAGCTCCCGGTGGGTGACAGTCTCCCCCTCTTCGCCCAGAGCCGGTCCGACCGGACCCGCCTCACGGCCGATTTCTCCCGACCTCTCCGAGATGGGGTGATCAGGTTCGGTGCGAACCTCGACCGGGTGAACTCGGCGTACTCCGCCATGTCCCTGGACTCGGCGCAGGTGGGGCAGATAAACCGGGTCGATCTCGAGGGATCGGCGGGAGGAGCCTATCTGGAGGTGACTCGGCCCCTGACCGAGTCCGTGACCCTTCGGGGCGGGGGTAGGTTGGACCGCTTCCAGAGAGACGGCGGGATCCGTTTTGCCCCTCGGCTCTCCTTTACCTGGATGCTCACGGATGAGGCGGCCCTCACCCTGGCAGGCGGCCGGTACCACCAATACTCCAACATTGCCGCAGGTGAGATCGAGAAGAACCTGGGGCCGGGATCACCTGGACCTGCCTACGGTGAGTCGGCCCCCTTGGAGCTGGCGGTGGGATCGGCGGACCACTTGGTGGTTTCATTGGACCAGATCCTGACCCCAGACCTTCGGTTGGGCCTGGAGGGGTTCGTGAAGAAATTCTCCGGGGTGGCCGGTACCGGAGACAACTCTCTGAATGCCTCCGGAGTGGACCTGAGGGTCGCCCGGGAAGGCCAACGTGCCTCGGGATGGCTGGGCTACACCCTCACCTGGTTCTGGGCCTCCGACGGCTTCCTCGCCACAGGTGGCTCCCCCTTCTCTGGCAGACACCTCCTCAGCGCCGGCCTCACCACCTCGCTTACGGAGCGGAGCGGCCTTCGCGTTCGGGCCGGTTACGGAGACGGGCTTCCGTTCACATCCGTGCCGGTTTATGGCGATGCGGTTGGGGCGCCAGACTTCGGCGACAGGGAAGCCTTGGAAGTCGCGGGAGATCAGGTCCTGAATTCGGCCCCCGATCTGACGGTGGGTCCCGATGAAGGATTCCTCCGGCTGGAAGTAGAGCTGTTCGGCCACTGGTCGCCAACGGTCTCGGGGCGGACCATGCAGCTCCGGCCCTACGTCCGGATCCTGAACGCTCTGAACCGCAGGGACGCCCTCTTTTACCACTTCGATCCCTGGAGAAATGAAGGGCCGGTACCTCTCGCCGATCTCCCGCTCCTGCCCCTGGTGGGCCTGGAGTGGCGTTTCTAACCGGCCCTCCGTCACACTCCATCCCCTCCGATCGTTCTCTGGTCAGGTATAAGCGGTTCTGCGAGCGTTTCCATAAACGCTTCTAAGCGCGCTTCTCCGACACCATACACTCCCCCTGCGTCCTGGTGGAGCCTCCGAAAGCTTGAAAAAGCGGCGAGACGCATAGAGGCGAGACGCATAGAGGCGAGACGCATCGAGACGAGACGAATAGAAAGGACCAAGCAATGATTCCGTTTCAGCCTCGGGCCCAACATCTAACGAGGGCATGGCCAATGGGAGCCCGCCTCCTGGGTGCCTCCCTCCTGGGTGCCTTCCTCCTGGCCCTACCCATTCCGGGCCGAGCTCAGCTCATCCCGATAAAGACCGTACCTGTGGCCTCCGGGGACCAATTCCTCCTTTTCCCTTCGGAGAACCTCGCCATGGGTGGAGTTGGCCTGGCCATGGCCGACAGCCTGGGGGACCCTTTTTCCAACCCGGCCACAGGGAGCCGAGTGGCGGAGACCCTCTTTTTCGGGTCGCCCACCTTTTACGGGATCTCGGACCGGAACGGCTCCGGCCGTTCCCTGCCCCTGGGGGCCCTCTTCACATCGGGACGTTGGTTCGGAGGTGGTGCCTTCTCCCTCCAGGAGCTCAAGGGAGCCGACCGGGAGAGAATCTGGCCGTTCTTTGCGGTTCGAGAGCCCTGGGACTCCTTCGCATGGCCGATACCCAATCCCGCTCAGGACCTTTCGGAGCTCTCGGCCAGGAACCTCTACGCTTTCGGAATGCTCGGATACCGGTTCCCGGAAAACGGATTGTCCGTCGGAGTAAGTGGAACGTATGCCGACCTGGGAGCCGTGGACGGCGTGGACCTCCTCTACGCCCTGAGCCAGGAGATCGACCAGTCGGGTCACATCTCCAACCTCCGGCTCGGGGTTTTGAAGGAGTGGGAGTCGGGGCAATCCATGGAGGTCGTCCTGACCCGGAACAAGGTCCGCATGCAACACGACGTCACCTACCTGAACCTGGTATGGGAGCCGCTGCCTCCCGACACCTTCCCGGTGCCCCAATGGCGGACCCGGGTGGACGAGAACCTGGACTATACGGACACCTGGGGGGGCCATCTGGCTTTTCGGAGGCCTGTAGGCTCGAATGGGTGGCAGGTGGGATGGTCCCTCACGGCAAACAGGAAGGACCACCCCAAGATCCCCAATTATGAAATTCAGAACATCCCCCGGGATCCAGGGGATACCAACGCCTACGCAGTCGGGGGCGGATTGGCGAAAACGGAGGGCCCGGCCCGTTTCGCCGTGGACGTGATTCTTGAACCCATCAGGAGCGACACCTGGGCCGACGCCGCCACCGACACCACTGATGTGAACGGGAAGGTCATCAAAGCCGGTGAGAAGACGGTTGAGAACGACTTCGTCTTCACCAACGCCCTCATCCGGGCAGGAGCCTCCTGGGACTACAAGTTGGCGACCTTCAAGGGAGGCCTGCAGATCCGGTCCATCTCCTATGAGCTGGACCAATTCGACCGGATCCAGTTGGACAAACGAACCCAGGACGAGAGTTGGATGGAGTGGACGCCCAGCTTCGGCGTAAGCCTGAACCTCCAAGGGGTCACGGTCCACTATGCTGGCCGAATCACCACCGGGACGGGACGTCCCGGGACACGGTGGTCGGATACCAGGATGGCTGAAGCGGGGATGGACTCCGGGCTGTCCAACGATTTCATCCTGGCGCCCTCCGGCCCCCTTACCCTCCAGGACGCCCGGGTCACCACCCACCAAATCTCGGTCGTCATTCCCATGCACTGATCCTACCTTGGTGCAGATGTCGCGAAGGGGCGGGCCGCGGATCCGGCAGCAACGGCGGCTCGCCCCCCTTCCGTTTGAAGGCTAAGATCTCGGCCTGAGGTTGTTTTTCGCCACTTTCCTGCGGACGGAGGTTTCCATGCGACTGGCGCCCCGCATCTGGCCCGGCTTTCCCCTCGCCCTCTTCCTCGTGCTGGTGGCCGGCACCCCCGCCTCCACACAGGAATTCTCCTTCGAGGACATGCTTTCTCCGCCCTATCCTTCGGAGATGGTCTCGGCGAAGAATGTGGACCGCATCGCGTGGATCTCCGTGGAACGGGGGCGACGGAACGTCTACACCGCTGCGCCCCCGGATTTCTCTCCGGTGAAGCTCACGGATTGGGAGGAAGACAATGGCCACGACCTCACCTCCATCAGGATCTCTGATGACGGCGAGGTACTGGTTTTTGTCAGGGGCCATACACCCAACAGCCAGGGATGGGTGGCCAACCCCAACAACGATCCCAGGGGGGCGGAAAGGGCCATTTGGGCCGCTTCTACCGGGGGCGGGGAGGCCTGGCGGGTGGCAGAGGGGAGCAACCCTGCCCTCTCGCCGGACGGCCGATGGGTGCTTTTTGTCAAGGATGGCCAGATCCATCGTGCCCCGGTGAACACGGGCACGGCCCCGGCGGGGAGATCCGACGATCTTCCGCCCCTTTTCCGAGCCTGGGGTAGAAACGGGAGCCCGGTCTGGTCACCCGATGGGCGCTACGTCGCCTTCGTGAGCCAGCGGGAGGACCACTCCTTCATCGGAGTCTACGATACCGAAGCGCCCTCGGTCCGTTACATGGCGCCTTATGTAGACCGGGACTCCCAACCCACCTGGTCCCCCGATGGAACCAAGATCGCCTTCCGGCGCCAACCCGGGCTTCCCTTCGGGTCCAGGAACGAACGTCCCCAGGACGTGTCCCGCGACTCCATTCCACCGGGTTTGGAGCGGGCCCGCTTCGCTGGGGGATACACGAATTCGCTCTGGATCGCCGAGCTTGCGACGAGCGTGGGCCGGGAGATCTGGCACAACCAGCCCGACACATCAGCTTTCGGGAACACGAGTGACCTCATGTGGGGCCGCGACCACCTGGTCTTTCAGTCGGAGCCCGGGAACTGGCGGCACTACTGGTCGGTGCCGGTTGAAGGGCATGAGGGCGACCCGATTGAGCTCACCCCTGGAGAAGGCAGGGTGGAGTACGTGAGTCTCGCCAAGGACGGACGAACCCTCTACTACGCCGCCAACATGGGAGACATCCACCGTCGGGATCTCTTTTCTGCCGCCACGGACGGAAGCGGAAATCGACAGCTCACCGAGGGAGAGATGATCGAGACGAAGCCGGCCTCCCTGGCCTCCGACGGCCAGGTGGCGGTGCTCATGTCCGGACCTGCCCTCCCGCTATCGGTGGGATTGGTTCCCATCAGGGGCGGAGAGGCCCGACGCATCTCCGCCATCCCCGACCGATTCCCCATGGGCCA
>JBDHGR010000058.1:0-27086 GCA_039589815.1 Gemmatimonadota bacterium
CGTTTCGTACGCCTTTCAAGATGAAGGAGAGCACCGGATCGATGTGAAGTTCGAGCTCTCCACAGACCGGCTCTCTGTGACCATCTCAGATGGTGGGATCCCATTCAACCCTTTCGCCGGCTTCCCACCGAATACAGGCCTCTCTATCGACGAAAGAGAAGTCGGTGGCTTGGGCATTCACCTGGTCCGCAACATGATGGATGAGGTCTCCTACAATCGGCGGACCGACAAGAACGTGGTGATTCTGGTGAAGTATCTGGACGAGGAGGCCAGCGCTTGACGCGGATCGGGGTGACAGAGAAACAGGCTTTGTCCACCGATGACGTGGAGGGCCTGGAAGACCCGGGCCGTCTCGTCTTCCGGCCATAATTCCGAGAGAGGCCGGGCCTCCGGTTCGGGCGAGGACTCTCAGGCGGACACTCCCGGAGGGGACATGCCTCCCGGATTGAGGGGTCTTCCACACGAGGAGATCACGCGCCTGTGCGCAGCTTCCGTTGCAGGATACGCTCCCGCCGGATCCTCTCCTCGTGGGCCACCGCCCAAGCTTTCTCGGTGAGGAGCCCCACTTCCCGAAGGTGTTTAAGGGCACCGGCTTCGGCCTGGATGACCTCCCTCTCCACCAGGATCTTCTGAACCGCCCCCACGGCTTCCGGAAACGCCTTGGCCAGAGCTTCGATCCGCTGACTGGCGTTGATCTCCCAGGAGAGGAAACGTGCCTGGATCCTGCCCAACGTTCTGAGATCGATGGTGCGGGCGTCTTCCATGCCTTGCAGGTTGCGGTCGACACCCAGGGCGGCGATGTAAAGGCCGTGTCCGAGCTCGACCTTATCTGCCAGCTGCCGGGATTTGATCATTCTGGCCAGCCGCGGCATGATCGATCTGACCTCCAAGAATGACAGCAGCCCCGCCCGCATGTGCTCCGCACTGTCATCCAGGGGCCTGCGCTCAGGAAGCGGCTCCCCGGACTTCACCAGGTCGAGGAGCCGATCGGAGGAGCTCAGGAGTGTCCTGGCGGCCTCCTCCGAGATAGATCCGTCCGAATGCCTAGCAAGTACCACACGCTTCTCCACCGCGAGCGCCAGAAGGCCCGCCACGGCTTCTTTGTGTCCCTTGGACCGGGATGCTTCTTCCCCCAGGGCGGCGAGGCGACGGCAAGCGGCCTCCTCCCTTTGACGATAGAGGTCTCGGAAATCCTCAATGGTCTCCGGTGAAAACAGGTCCTCCCCTTCCATGCGAGCCAGGACTTCCGAAACCGCATCGCAAACCACCAGTTCGGCGTGTTGCACGGCGAACCGGTCCACCACACTCGGCCGATCCAATCCCAGCTTGACAATGAGTGGCTCCATGGTCAGGGCCTGCACCAGGAGAGTGAAAAGCACCACGCTGGCGGTGAGCGTGAGCACGACCTGCTGGATTTCTTCAGAGATCCCGGGTGTGGTAACCACCGTGAGGGCCAGGGCGAGGCCAACGGCACCTCGTAGACCACCCCAAAACATCACCACCTGGTAGCGGGAATCCACCGCCTCCATCATCCGTCCCAACAGAGGCATGGCCCCGAACACGCTGATGGCGCGGGCGAGGGTCAGGCCGGCGATGGCTGTTCCCAACAAGGGCAGAACGGGAGAAAAGTCCCCGACGTCCAGTCGTAGTGCGATTACGAGGCCCACCAGGAAGAAGATCAGAGAGTTCATGACGAAGGCCAGGAACTCCCAGAACTCTTTCATGAACTCGCACATGGATTGGGAGAGCTTGATCTGTCCGTAGGATCCGGACGCCAGCCCAGCCAGCACCACGGCGATGACACCGGAAACATGGAACACATGCTCCGCTATGACGAAGGAAGCGTAGGCCATGATGACGGTGAGAGAGATCTTGACGGGCAGGTTCTCGATGATGTCGCCGATGACACGCCACCCGCCCCAGGCCAGGAGAAGCCCCACCACCGCCCCTCCGCCAGCCACCTTGAGGAACTCCACGAGTCCGGCGACAAAGGCGGAGAGAGCGCCTCCATCTGATGCGGCTGTGCCCA
Organism: Gemmatimonadota bacterium; assembly: GCA_039589815.1. Lineage (GTDB taxonomy): Bacteria > Gemmatimonadota > Gemmatimonadetes > Longimicrobiales > Gaopeijiaceae > JABDNZ01. The sequence goes on from JBDHGR010000058.1 coordinate 2,030, forward strand.
GCACGAAGGCCAGGAGGATGTTGAACAGGACAATGGCAGTCCCATCGTTGAAGAGGCTTTCCCCTTCCACCAGGATTCCCAGACGCGCGGGTGCGCCCAGCTCCTTGAACAACCCCACGACGGCAACCGGATCGGTGGCCGATACGATGACACCGAAGAGGAGCGCCACCTCCCAGGTGATGCCGAAACCCTGACCCCCTGACAACATCACGGCAGCCCCGCACATCAGCGTCGACAACAGGAGCCCGGGAAGGGCGAGCACCGTGATGGGCAGGAGGTTCTTGACGACCTGCCTGGCCTCCATGTTGTACGCCGACTCGAACACCAGCACGGGGAGAAAGACGAAGAAGATCAGGGCTGGGCTGAGCCCCTCGCCAGCTGCGCGGAACGTGACGACGAACTCGTCGACCAGGCGCCGAAAGAGGGGCGGGTGCCCATCCTCGTGATCTCCAGGAGTCGAATCGACGGTTCCTGCCTCCTGTAGTCCTTCCTCCACCTGGCTGCCGATGGTCCTGGACGGATCGGTCTCAAAATGTGCGAGGGACTGTTCGCTGCTCGTACCGAAGCCGTTCTCCTCCAGCTTCTCCACAGCGGCGCCGACAAAAAAGCCCAAGAGCATCACGGCCACGGTGAAAGGCAGCCGGATACGCCTCAGGGGCGCCAAGGCCACGAAGCAGGCGGACAGCAATACCAGAACAACAACGTAGACAGTTCCCAACTCGGGACCGATGGAAGCTACTGCCGCCTTCATTTCTCCTCCCTAGTCGGATGTCCCGGCCCGGGACCCGCAGAACCCCAGCTTTCGGATCTCGAATCATCCGAGTGAACGGTGGTCTAGTCAAATTGGCCCGGGTGGCCTGGTACTTGCCCGCCGCAACCAACCGTGTATTCTACCCGTTGGCATTCCACCAAGGCACTTGAAGAATCCTCTTCCGGCCTAGGACCGTCTCTCCTCCGAGGACTGCCATGCAAGCAGATCCCGTATTTAACGGTTTGGACACCTTCTGGATCCTCTTTGCAGCCTTCCTTGTCTTCTTCATGCAGGCTGGCTTCGGGATGCTGGAGGCCGGGCTGGTTCGAACCAAGAACGCAGCCAACGTCCTCACCAAGAACGTCCTGGACTTCTCCTTTGCTGCCCTCGGGTACTTCATCTTCGGTTATGCCATCATGTACGGCACAGAGGGGCTCCTGGTTGGGACAGAAGGTTGGTTCCTCTTCGGAGTCACGTCCCCCGTGGAGGGAGTCCCGGTGGAAGCGTTCTGGCTCTTCCAAGTCGTGTTTGCTGGGGCTGCCGCCACCATCGTGGCGGGAGCCGTGGCCGAACGGATGAAATTTGTGGCCTACCTGGCCTATTCCTTCCTCCTCACTGCTTTCATTTATCCCGTAGTCGGTCACTGGGTGTGGGGAGGGGGATGGCTGAGCGGCTTGGGGTTCCATGACTTCGCTGGCTCCACGGTGGTCCATGCCGTCGGCGGGATCAGTGCCCTGGTGGGCGCCTGGCTCCTGGGTCCCCGCATTGGGCGGTTCAACAAAGACGGCAGCGCCAACGTCATTGCGGGCCACAGTCTCCCGTTGGCCACTATCGGCGTCTTTATCCTCTGGTTCGGTTGGTATGGCTTCAACGCTGGGTCCACGCTGGGCTTCGGGGAGCCGGATGTGGTGGCCCGCGTGGCAGCCAACACGACCCTGGCTCCGGCCACCGGAGCGCTCGCCGGCCTGGTCACAGCCTGGATCAAGTGGGGCAAACCAGACCTTACTCTTGCTCTGAATGGCGCCTTGGCGGGCCTCGTGGCCATCACGGCCCCATGCGCCGTTGTGGGCCTCGGATCATCCATATGGATCGGCCTCATCGGCGGTGTCCTGGTGGTCTACGGCATCGACTGGTTGAACCGGATTCGCATCGATGACCCGGTGGGCGCCTTTCCCGTCCACGGAATGGTGGGCATCTGGGGCACGCTGGCCGTAGGGATCTTCGGCCAGGAGGCCTTCGGGGCCCCGGCCGATGGCCTCTTCTACGGCGGCGGATTCGGCCAGCTGGGAATTCAAACACTGGGCGTAGCAGCCTGTCTGGCCTTCACGGCCATCGCCATGTTCATCGTTTTCAAAGGGGTCCAGGCGACGGTGGGGTTGAGGGTGTCCCGGGAAACGGAGTTGAGAGGCCTCGATCTCGATGAGCACGGTCTGGAGTCTTACAGCGGTTTCCAGATCTTCACCACAGAATAGCGGAGAGGATCAACTCATGAAGATGGTCGTCGCCGTCATCCGACCCGAACAGCTTCCCGCCGTAAAGGACGCGCTGTTCGAAGCGGATTTTCAAAAGCTGACCGCCACCACAGTCATGGGGACTGCCCCGAAGACGGAGCAGCAGATGTTCCGGGGAGTTCGCCGTGAAGTCACACTTTTCCGGCGAGTGCGGGTGGAAGTGGCCGTGAAAGACGCTCTCGTCGAACGAGCCATAGAAGCCATCACCCGCGGGGCGAAGGAGACCGGGGGGTGGGGTCACATCTTTGTCACCGAGATCAGCGAAGTCGTGAAGATATGGACCGGCGAACGCGGGCCCAGGGCGCTGTAGGGAGAATGCCATGAGCAAGGAACCCAGCAGCACCCGGAAGATTCTCCAAAGGATCAAGGACGAAGAGATCCGGTTCCTGGATCTGAAGTTTGTCGACCTCTTCGGGCAGCTTCAGCATCTCACCATGCCCACGGAGGTTGTGGACGAAGGCACCTTCCAGCGGGGGCTGAACTTCGACGGCTCGTCGGTTCGTGGTTTTCAAAAGATCAGCGAGAGTGACATGATCCTTCTCCCTGATCCGTCTTCCGTCTTCAAAGATCCCTTCTTTGACGACGAAGCCCTTTCTGTCTTCTGCGATATCATCGATCCCAGCGGATACCAGCCCTACAGCCGGGATCCCAGGGGCGTGGCTCGGAAGGCCGAAAAGCTCATCCAATCCCTGGGGATCGCTGACGATGCGTTCTTCGGACCGGAGATCGAGTTCTTCATCTTCGACGATGTCCGATTCGGTCAGGAAACCCAGCACGGGTATTACTTCCTAAATAGTGAAGCGGCATTCTGGAGCACCGGAACCGAGAGCGAGAAGCCCAACCTTGGTCACCAGACATCCCAGAAGCACGCCTATTTTGCGGCTCCACCTCTGGATCAGTACAACAACCTACGATCCAAGATCTCCAATGTCCTGAAGTCCACAGGGATCCAGACAGAGCTTCACCACCATGAGGTAGGTGCGGCGGGACAATGTGAGATCGGCTTCCAGTTCGGTCCCCTTCTTCACCAGGCCGATGCCGCCATCAAGTATAAATATGTCGTAAGGAATGTGGGCGCCCGATACGGGAAGAGCGTGACCTTCATGCCCAAACCGTTGCTGCACGAAAACGGGTCGGGCATGCACGTGAACATGAGTCTCGGGAGGCAGGGAGAGAACCTATTCTTCGCTTCGGGTGGTTACGGAGACCTGAGCGAGCTGGCCCTGAACTACATCGGCGGGATTCTGGCGCACGCCCCCGCTTTATGCGCGATCTGCTCGCCCACGACGAACTCGTACCGGAGACTCGTTCCGGGCTACGAAGCCCCCATGAACCTCCTCTACTCCATGCGGAATCGCAGCGCATGCGTGAGAGTGCCTATGGCATCGGGGAACCCGAAAACGACCCGCATCGAGTTCAGGACGCCTGATTCATCCGGGAACCCCTACCTGACCTTCGCCGCCATCCTCATGGCGGGCCTCGACGGAATTCAGAAAGGGATCGAGCCGGCAGATCCGGTTGACGAGGACATATACGCATTGGCTGAATCCGACAGTGGCCGGGAAATACAGAGGACACCGGCTGCGTTGGAGGAGGCCATCGACGCCCTGGAGGCAGATCACGAATTTCTGACCCGGGGAGGGGTTTTCACGCAGGACTTGATCGATACCTGGATTGACCTTAAGCGGCAGGACGAGATCGACTTCATCCGCCTCCGACCGCACCCGGGTGAATTCTCCCTTTACTACAACGTGTAGGCGCACGATTCGAGGCTAGAGAGGAAAGAGGCCATGGACCAGGCGCAGATGGTAGGAATCGCGATAGGGCTCGGAGCCCTAGCCATCTTCTTGTTCTTCGTTTTCATCAAGGCAAACATCGTGATTTGCCATCCCAACGAGGTGCTGATCCTCTCCGGCCGAAAGCGCCGGGCTGCTGACGGCACTACGGTTGGGTACCGGGTGATCCGTGGTGGAAGGGGGTTCAAGTGGCCCTTCCTGGAGTCGGTCAGCCGGCTCTCTCTGAACACCCGGACCATCGAGGTCCATCCGCACAAAGCCCTCTGCCAGGGCATGATCCCGGTGGAGATAGAAGGCCGGGCCAACGTGAAGCTCGCCGGGCGGGAGGAAGCGGGATTGGAGAACGCCATCGAGAGGTTCCTCGGAAAAGGCCCCGATGCCGTGGACAAGACCTCCCAGCAGGTTCTCGAGGGTGCTCTTCGCGGTGTGATCGCCAAGGTAAGCCCAGAGGAAGCCAACGCTCAGCGCCTCGACTTGGCCCAGGAAGTGAAACAACAGGCTCAAGCCGAGTTGGCCCAGTTGGGCATCGTCCTGGATTTCTTCCAGATCCATGACATCTCTGATGAGCACGGATACCTGGAGGCCATCGGCCGACAGCGGAACGCCCAGGTAAGCCGGGACGCCAAGATCGCCGAGGCCGAGTCGGACGCAGATGCACGTGTGGTCGCCGCCGAACAGAAGATGAAGGGGAGAGACGCCGAAATCGCTTCGGAGATGGAGATCATCCAGAAGGAAAACGCTCTCGCGGTGGAGAAGGCCGACCTCCTGGCCAAGGCAAACGAGGCCGAAGAGAGGGCGGCCGTTGCAGGCAGGATCGCCCGGATCGAGGCTGAGATCGCTGCCGAGGAGAAGAGGGTGGCCCGGGCGAAGAACCGGGAAGAGGCGAATACACTGGTTCCAGCCCGTGCCCGGAAGGAGGCCATGGAACTGGAGGCCCAGGGGTCGGCCGCGAGAATACTCGAGGATGGCAAAGCTACTGCCGAGGCGGTGGAGCTCATGCGGGGCCAGTGGGAAGACGGCGACACCCAGGAACTGTTCCTGATTCGCATGTTCCCGGATCTGGTGGACAAGGTGACCCGGACGGTAGCCGACAACCTCAATGTCGAACGCCTCACGATTCTGGATAGCGGGGAAGGCGGTGGCATTCCGGGTTACGTCAAGAATATCACCAACAGCGCTGTGGTCATGATGGAGCAAATGAAAAACGCGACCGGAGTGGACCTTGCCCGAATCGCAAAACGGGCCGAGGATGGTGGGTCCGAGGAGGTGCCGAAAGAGTTGGGTTGACTCTTTCGGGGAAGTTGATCACCCCTAGCACGATTCCATTCTGGTGAGAGAAGATGAAGAAAGAGCTTCAGGATTTGATGGAAGCCCACGGGCTCACCGAGGACACCGTTCTATATAGGGAAACCCTGCCCGATTTCCTGAGTGATACGGACTACCCGGGAATGTACAGCCTATCGGCGAACGACGACCCAACGGAGGCCGTCATCGACGTCTACGGTGGGGGTCATATCTCACTCGCCGCGCAAATCGGGCAGGGGCTTGGCTTCGCGGAGAGTGCTGAAAACCAATGGCGAGCCGAGGACCGCGTCACCATCGCCGTTCGGCTTGGTGACGTTTTCGCTCAGGGCGGCTTGATCTATCCCGTGGAGTCCGTCATTACCGAAAGGATCTGGTATCTCTCCATGCCAGAGGGCGAGGTGATCGTTCGGAAGGTGTAGGACCCGTCTAGCTCCTGCACCCGATCCTTTCCACCAACTCCAGGAGGGTCCTCCCTTGGGTGGGTTGCGCCCGTTCGTCTCTTGGTTCCGGAAACTGGCCTGGTCATATCAGTTGAGTGACGTCCTCGGCGACCTTCGGATAATTGTCGAGCAGCTGACTATCATGGCCGGGAAACAGCATTTCGATATTTCCGTCGACTTTATTCCGTAGCTTCGTATAGCTCCTTAGCCAGGCTGGCATGTCTGTGATAAGACCGCTTGGCGTGTCCAACTCGAAACTCTTCTGAATGTGCGCGCAGTCAGATGCCAAGACGACAAGGCCTTTCGCGGTTTGAACCGCCATGGACTGCAGCGCAATTGTGTGTCCGGGAGTCAACAACAGCTCGATACCAGGCAAGATCTCCTGGTCACCGTCTACCAGAACCAACCGATCCGAACCACGGAGCTCTCCCAGCTGGCGGATGGCTACCGCATCGGAGACACCATATGACGGCTTCCAAGGGGGACTGACATCCCCCTGGATGCCTGCAAAGGGAGGTCTTTTCGCAACGGGATCATACACCCAGAAGTCGAACTCCCTTCTTTGGACGTAAACCTTGGCTTTCGGGAACAACTCAAGGCCACCGACGTGATCGAAGTGAACGTGCGATATCACAAGGTGCTCGACCTCGGCTGCATCGATCCCAATACGGCTGAGGGCTTCGTCGGGCCGCACGTAGGTGGGCCTGAGTAAATCGCTTTCCGCGGCGAATCCGGGGCGTATCCCACAGTCGAACACCACTGTATTCCCGCCGCCCTGAACTACCCATATGTAGTAGTTCCTCTCGATGGTCTCGTCCCAATCCCCCAGATAGAGGACCATGGCTATCTTGCTGGAAACCGGGCCAGCGTATTTCAGAGCAAAGATCCTGTAATCCGCCGCTCCCGTCTCTCCCGCGAGCACTGATTCGGTGGAAAGCGTTCCCAGGGAGGCTGCACCCATCCCGAGCATGGTTGTTTTCAAGAAATCCCTTCGCTTTGAGGTCATGGCAGTTGCCCCCTTTCATTTGGGTCGACATCGACCACGGCTCAGCGCGACCGTTTCCTTCAGGGCAAGGTAACAGGCCGAAGCCCGGAGGCTAGAAGAAGCACTGGATCTCCCTCTCCTCTCCGCCCTCTTGGTGCCTCGAGGACCTTCCCGCCTCCCCGCCCCCTCACAGCTGAACTAACCATCGGCTGACAAACGGTACCCCACCGGGGAAGCACATGGTCGGGCAAGCTGCGGTTCGAAAAACCTCGATCAACCGCGATGCAACAAATCGGCAACAAATAGGCAGAAAAAAGGCCCCCCGAGGAACCTCGGAGGGCCGTAAGTTGTTGTCACTATTGAATGAGCCGGGTGGGGCTCGAACCCACGACCTACGGATTAAAAGGACATGGCAGGCCGCTCATAGGCAGCCATGAGCAGTGATTCCAAAGGCGGTTCGCTCACTAGCAGTGACTAGCGGTCACGGGTGTGTGTTACTGTGGTGTTACTGTTCCCGATCCCCGGAGTACCGCCAGTGCTCCCCATCAGAGGCGTGGTCCTCAAGCGGGGCCTAGGAGCGGCCTTCAAAGGCTGCATACAGGCGGGTGATGGCGCTGGATACGACTCAAGGCTCCCGCCGCTCGGACCACGCATGCTCCCAGTGCTCCGCCGCCCGGCGGACGATTGCCGGCACGTCTTCGGCGAGCACGAGCCCCGCCTCGGCCAGCTCCATCGCCGACTCCGCAACGAGCCCGAGATAGTGCGCCCGGCTCGGATACCGCTCCTCGATAGAGGGTCGCGGATCGCCGCTCGCCTCGCGCTCCGACCGCGTCAGGGCGAACGGGAAGTACGACCCAGTGAGCCGCGCGAGCTGCGACGGGGCACCGATCGACGGGTTTCTCAGGTTCCATCCGGTATGCGCGGCCAACGGCACGGCGATCTCAGGTAGGCGGATGCCAGCCAACTCGTTGCCGTCCGAGTCGACCTGGGGCACGAGGACGGGATAAGGCGCACCCAGGTGAGGGGGGAGGATGTCCACGATCCCCTCGGAGAAGCGTTCCCCATCCTCAAACCGGTAGGCGCCGACGATGCCAGATGGGAGGTCCACGCCAGGGATCCCGGGGAAGTCCAGCTCGTCGAGCGGCACGAGCGTTCGATCGCTCAGGCGCGGATACCTGCTGGCGGGAGGCTCCACTCCGTCTCGACACCAACGATCCAGCGAGACCAGCAGCGCCCTGAGCGCCCAGCGGTAGTCGTTGGGATTGCCCAGGTAGCGGCGAACACCGCCGCCGAGGGTCGGCGGGAGTCTGCCCGGGCCATGCTGCGTACCGGTGAAGGTGTAGAGGCGGACATGGTCGCCGAGCCGGAGATCGGAGCGGCCATCGATCGACGTGTGCACCATCGCGGCGGCCTTCCACTCGGTCCAGTACTCGTTCGACGAGTTGGTGAGGATGAGCTTGGGAACGGTTCCCGACGCGGTGGCTCGGTCCAGGAGGCCCGCGGTCTGACCCGTCAGTGGGTCCGTCTGGACGACATCGGAGAAAGGAAAGCGGGCGGCCTCCACGATGCTCGGCTGCACGAACCGGCGATTGAAACCACTTCGCACCGACCCGGCGATGTTCGCGATGATCCCGTCGAAAACCCGTTGACCCTCGAGGTCCGCGTTGAAGCCGTCGTGCACGAAGCCCCGGAGAAAGCGCCCGCTCTGAGAGCTGCCGAACGCGTACGCGTACTCGATGTCGCCCACCAGGTCAGTCTCTTGGCGCAGGTAGGAGATGGCCTCTCGCACCGCGGCGTATCCGAGCCCGGCGACGCGCGGGTCGCCCGCCTGGTACACGAGCTCGTACAACATCCCGGGCTCGAAACCTGCTTCCAGGTAGAGAGACCCCGGATCGGGCACGACCCTATCGCCGTCGAGTCTTGCGAACGACCAGGCGCCCCGGGGAACCTCTCGTCTCTCGTCGAGAATCCCTTCCCGAACCGTGAGGCGATGAGTGGCCGACTCGGGATCGGCCACCGGGTATGGCGTAGCGCCGCGGGCGGGTCCGTCCAGCGACTGAACACGCTTCGGCTCGTTCGTCCGAAACCAATAACGGGCGAGTCCCTGGATCGGTTCCCCGCCCTCTGCGATCACAGGCGATTCGAGTCGCATCCGTCCCGGCTCGTCGATGACATCGAACTGCCACCCCACCCACACCACGGTGAAACCCTGCCGCAGGAGGAATCCGTCGCCGAACTCAGCTTCGGCGACCGGATCCGGCGACCGAGCTGCGCCGTTGAACGTGCCCAACACGGTCTTGCCGCCCCGGTTGACGACATCGAACAAGACAGTGCGGCTTCCGCGACCCGGCTCCTTCGGCTTGAGCAGGTAGAAGTCGGAGGAGAACTCGACGAGCCCGGCGTCGTTGCGCGGAGCCAGCCGCAGGTCGACGACCGCAGCGTTGCCTGCATCTTCGGGATCTAGTGTGAAGTGGATCGTGCCACGCAGCTTCTCGTAGGCGCCGGCCACGCCGAACGAACGACCGTCGAGGACGTCCTCTCGCGACTCGATGTCGATGCGCGCGACCTGTGCCGAGGTAACGACAGGGACGGCGCACGAGATAGAAACGGCCCCGAGAGCCATGCGGAGGTATGCCGTCAGACCACGTCGGCGTGTCATCTCAGCGTCCCCTTATGCCGGCGAGCTCCGAGTACCAATTCTCCACGACGACCAACTCGGCCACGTCGCCCAAGCCTGCCATCCGGATCATCATGAAGTGCTCGTCGTCGGGCGCGACGACGTAGCCCTGATGACCGCCCACTGTGCGGTAACCCGTCGTCGAGAACAGGGTCCGATGTGCTCCGTGCACGAAGTTCCCAGCGGTCGTCACCTCGACGGCAATCATGTCGCCAGCTCCGCTGCGATAGAACAGCCCGCGGCCGCTGTGCGCCCACATCACTTCCAATCCCCCGTCGGGTGAGGAGATGTTGAACTTGGAGTCAGCCGTATTGGGAAAGGGCACGACGTAGACCTCGAACTGGCCGGTCTCGTCGGAGCTGTATGCGAGCCAGCGCCCGTTCGGGGAAAGCACCGGCCCCCACTCTTGAGCTTCGCTCGCGATGAGCTCCGTCGGTTCGGTGTCCGCGGCGGGGCTCGCCATCAGAATGTCGCCGCTGCCCGGGTCGTTCGAGACCGTTCGGACGACCAGCGACTCGCCGTCGGGAGTCCAGTGCGTCTCGAAGATTCCGCGCTCAAGATCCAGGATCCGGCCGGCCAGTGCGCTCTGATTCGCCGGCCGCAGCCAGACGTCCGCATTGCCGGCCCGTCGCGAGACAAAGGTGATCGACTCCCCGTCGGGAGTCCACTGGGGCCGTGCGTTCCAAGCACCTTCGATCGTGAACTTCACCAGCGTCCCGTCCTCGATGGTCTTGATCCAGATGTCGGTGGAGGGAAGCCCACCTACCTCGACCGCGAGCCTTCGGCCGTCCGGCGAGATGGCGAGCGTCCTGAAATCTTCCCTCCACTCCGCGTCGATGGACGTCGCGGTGCCGTCGTGTGCCACGTTCACGAGTTCTCCGCGACCCGCCGCGCCCGTGCGGTACATGAGGTCACCAGCCTCGGATACCGCCATGTCGACGACGCCGTATGGGCCTACCCCTACGCCCTCCGCGATCGGGATCTCGCTACCGGTCAGCTCCAAGGTGCCGAGATCGAACGCCTGAGCGAGAAGCGTGCCCTCCGTCGTCACGTACGCGAGGTGTCCGGAGGACAGGTAGCGGCCCCCGAGCCCGGCCGTTAGGCGCTTACGCTCTCCGGTCACGAAGTCGAGCACCCAGATCTCGTGATTCGCCACTTCCTCGCTGGGTGTGTACAGGACGGCGAAGACGACGCCGGTGCCGTCGGGAAGAACCGACGGATAGATGTGTCGGCGCTCGTTGCGGTCCACGTCCACGGTGGTGATCAGCTCGGGCTCCCCGCCCCCTTCAGGCACGCGCCGCAGGCCCTCACGCCCTCCCACGTAAAGTTGTCCGTTGTCTCCCCAGGCGAGCCCCCTTGACTCGCCAAGTGGCCCCGCCCAACTCACCGCACCTTCACCGTCGAGCACGATCACCTTCAACGTCCCCAGGCTGGGTGTGATGAAGGCGACCCTTTCGCCATCCGGTGCGAAGACGGGGCTGAGCGCGTCCTCGGTGCCCGGGAGCGGAATCGGCGTCAGCTGGTCGCGTCGGCGGAGGTAAAGCTGTCGGGTCTGACCGTCGGCGCTGGTCCCGACGAAGACCGTCTGCTCCCCGTCCGGGGAGACCGGGACGCTCGAGCCGCCCTCGCTGTCCGACCGCAGCCCCCCCGGGAGCGAGAGAACGTAGCGGCTGACCGGCTCGGGCTCGGCTCGGCCTCCCGCCAGGAGCGCCCAGACCGAGAGGCCCGCGAAAAAGACGACCAGTGCAGAGAGTGCTCCGACCACCCGACGGTCGGAGGCGCTCGCTCCCGCCGCCTGCGCCCCGTCATGGCCGTGTCGGAAGGCGGGATTCGCCAAAGCGACCCGAAATGCGTCGGCCGCTTCGAATCGATCCGCCGGGAGTCGTTCAAGTGCTCGCACGACGGCAGAATCCACNNCATTCTCCGCTACCGCGCTCCGAACCGACATCGGCGGAGTCAGTTGACTCGTCAGGATCTTCGCCAGAACGCCTTGCGCGGTGGAGGCTGTGTACGGCGGATCTCCCGTGAGCATCTCATAGAGAACGCAGCCCAACGAGTAAACATCGCTCGCTGCGGTGAGCTCTCGGTCGCCGGACGCCTGCTCCGGGCTCATGTAGTGCGGGGTGCCCACGGACAGGCCGGTCTCGGTCAGCCGATCGCCACCCGCCGCGCTCACGGCGAGCGCGATGCCGAAATCAGCAACCATAGGCCGACCCTCGTGGAGGAGCACGTTCGCCGGCTTCACATCCCTGTGGATCACCCCGTGTCGATGCGCATAGTCGAGTGCTTCCGCGACGTCAGAAGCGATCCGAACCGCATCCTCCACGGGCAACTGCTTCTCTCTCTCGATCCGGCTTTGGAGCGTCTCGCCTTCCACAAACGGCATCACGTAGAAGAGGAAGCCGCCAGCCTCGCCGGAGTCGAAGAGGGGTAGGATATGCGGGTGCTGAAGATTGGCCGTGGTCTTGATCTCTGTTAGGAACCGTTCAGCGCCTAACACTGCCGCGAGCTCGGGTTTGAGCACCTTGAGGGCCACCTTCCGCTCGTGCTTCAAGTCGTCGGCAAGGTAAACCGTCGCCATCCCACCCTCACCGAGTTCGGACACGATGCGGTAGCGACCTCCGAGGGCTGCATTCAGGCGTGCACAGGGGTTGGGCATCAGACCCTCTTCTTCATCAGGGGCTCTCGCGTCATTTGCCCGGGCCATCTTACGGTTGGCGAGCCTGCTTCGTGACAGGATGCACGCAGACGCTCGGAGACTCGATACCGAGAGACATAATGATGATGTGGTTAAGGAATGGGCAAGACTGAGTCCGCCGGCTGAGTCCGCCGGCTGAATCCCGATCTCACCTGCGAGAGAACACGGAAGCCACAATGCCTTCGACTTCCGGAAGTGGTTCGGGGGGCTCAGACCCGTAGCCTACGAATGGAGGGGACGTATCCGGGCGGTCATAGACGATCGGTGACGCTTGGCTTACGGGCCTCTCAACCATGAGGAGTCCGCAGCAGTCACCAGTTTGTTACTGTTGTTGTGACTGCTTCCCTCTTCCCAGCTGCTCCTGCCTGAACTCTTCCAAGGCGGAAACTGGGATTCTCCACTCCTTGCCCCGAAATCGGTAGGCTCGGAGTGCCCCGGTGCGAATCCATCCCCGGACGGTAATCGGGGAGCGCCCAAATAGGTCTCCCACCTCCCGCACGGTCAGGTCAGCTTCAAACCCTCCACTCCCAGATTCCTTCAGCCAGGCCCTTATCCGAGCGGCTGGGAGGGAAACAAACGCATCATCTGGCACCCCGTCCACAAGCCTCCTGAGACGGTCGTGAAGCCTCACGATCCGGCCTCCTCCACCGAGCACCCCCATCCGCTTCTTTGGCCGCTGAACGCCCTCCTGGGCATGCACAGGCATGATGAGGAAGGAATCCCCCTTCGGACCCCGACCCTGGGAGTGAAGTGAGTCGAAGCTAATCGGTACAGGTTCAGGCTCGAATGAGACAAATCAAAAAAACCGCCTTTGAGAGTCAATTCCTAACCCCGTCAACATGACCCTACCCAGGCCCTCGTGGGGGGGAGGGGGAAGGCAGGTTGCCGGTGTCGTACTGGACCTCCTTGGTGCTGTCGAAGGGACCTTGAATGTGGTTCGCTGGTCAGGCGGCACAGGCCCAGGTCCTATTCTTGTATCCGGGCCAAGCACACAGGCCCGGGCAGGGACTCTGCACACACCGGCTCCCAGGTTCTCCACCCCACTTTCCGGTCCGGGGTCGGGTAAACTCCCCGGCAGGCTTTTTCCCTGGCAGAGCCCGCCCATAAAACTGCCGCCGATGTGATCCTTCCCGTCGGTGGTCTCGCCCAGAGGTCTTTGGGCTCGGCGGAGACGGTGTCCGAGGCCGCCGGATTGGTCAGGAATCGGTCTTCGGTTCAGAGCCGTCCCAGGGGCGCCTAACGCCAACCGGTGCCGCACCCCACCGAAGCAGTTCCGTGAGGGCCTGGAGCACAGCTGCTAACACGTGGGGATCCGACGTGGCCAAAACCGGTGTTGAACCCCGCCCTCCGTTCCCCACACTGACTGTCACAACTGGCCGCAAGATCATCACTCCCAATCAGAGACGTGAAAAAAACCCCGTCTGGGGGCTTCCCTACCTGGTATGTGATTTTCGGCTGAAAACCGTTACATGAGGCGGCGGGTCATCCGATGAAGACGAACGCGGCGCGCCGTCGCCGAGATGGCAAGGCGTTTTTCGACACTGGACCAGCCGTCTTCCACCATCGCCGCAAGCAGTATGTCCCGCTCCGCCGCACTGGCTCGGGCGAGTACCGCTGCGACATCTGGATGGTGCTCCTTGAGGCCCTGAACCAGCTCCCCGAAAGCCTCCTGACAACCATCGAGGGCCATCTCTACGAGCCGTTCCTCATCGCGGTCCTGTGTTTCCGATGATGGAAGGGTCCAGGGATCAACGCCACCAGGGAGCAGCTCGTCCGATTTCAGGATGTCCCCCGCGTTTCGCAGGGCCGCAGCACCAAGCCACCTTAGATAGGCGAATCCGTTCAAGTCGTAACGGGGTCGGATCTGGCGCCTCCTCCCATCGAGCGAACGAGCCCAGGCTCCCCCGAGTCTCACAAGTTGGAGATTCTCATCCTTCAGGAGTGCCAGGAGCAGACCAATCGCCACGAGCCTCTGCTTGATCTCCGCCTTGGAGGGCACAGGGGCCTCAACGCCTCTGGCGCCTTCTTGGACCTCCGCGACATAGCGATGGAACTGTCTCCGTTGTTTGAGAGGCATCCACCAGCGTGAGGCCAAGCCCACCGCTAGGCGCTCCAGGATCTCTTCCCGGCACTCCGAATTCAGGTCATCACTGAGCAGCTTGATATCCAAAAAGCTCAGGGACTCAACCCCCATCCGGGCTTTGGTTTCTTTGGCCAGCAACGAGAGCGTTGATCCCAGCTCGTCAACCACGGATTGAGCGGCTATGCCTATTGATCGAAGCGCCGAGTTGAGATCCACAGCTGATGCCTCTCTAAAAAAAAGAGAGAGAACCGGCAGCTCCCCGCTGCCAAGCATCTCTCTCTCCGCTCGCACCGCCGTGCCCTTACCGTTCGAAAGGGAGCCGGCGATCCCTCAAGCTAGACCGTAAGGTGAGTTCCCTCAAGTTCACCGAGGCCAGGTGATGAAACCGGCCACCTTTGGGCGTTCAAGACGAAAGCATGTGTTCCTCCAACTGCGCCACTATATCGTCTCTTATCGCCATCCGTGTTGCGTGATCCGCCACATGCCGCTCCAATGCCTTCAGGACACAGTCTGTAACTAAGTTCGCCAAGGCCACCGATTCTATCTCCCTGGCAATCTCTAGCTTCCGTACTCTGTCTTCGACGGTCATGCGCGCGCGCTCCTTTCGAGCGCCGGGTCAGGGGATCCATATCGGAATTGGTGTTCATCGCTCAAAGCCTCCAACGCCGCCACGCGATCGGCCAAGTCCACAGCCTCGTAAACCTTCAGGAGACCGAGGGCGGTTTGTACCAGAGCCCTGTTTCTGGGGACGCTGCCTTCAAGGCTCAAAAGACTCCTTGCCGCGATTCCCAGAAGCTCTAGAGCATCTTCGGGTGTTTTAAACTTGAAAGACCCAGCTAGTTGGGGGCCTTGGTGCATGGCTCTCGGTGTGATGGCATCTTGACGGTGCCGCTACCTGAACCTGGAGCCACCACCGATGAAGTACCCGAAGCGGAGCCAGTACAAGTACGCGAAGACCCGATACCGGATTCGGAATTGGCGTGAGTACGAGGCTGGCCTACGGAATCGTGGTGACCTGACCGTCTGGCTTTCGGATGCTGCGCTCCATGCCTGGCGTGCTCCGGCCTCCGGCCGACCAGGCGGACAGCGCACCTACTCGGACCTGGCCATCGAGGCCGCGCTCACGATCCGCATGGTGTTCCACCTCCCCCTCCGCCAGACCGAAGGGTTTCTCCGGTCGTTGGCCGACCTGCTAGAGGTCGACCTCCCGATCCCCGATCACACGACCCTCTCCAGACGCCTCAAGAGCCTCGACAACCTTCGGTTCCGGCGACCCGTCACAGATGAACCGATCCACCTGCTCATCGACAGCACGGGGTTGAGAGTCCACGTCGGCCACCTTCGAAAACCGCCGAAGAGAAGGGTTTGGCGGAAACTCCACCTGGCGGTCGATGCGGAGACTGGCGAAGTCCTTGCTGCCGAGCTGACCAACCGCCGTACCGCCGACTGTGCGCGGGTGCCCAATCTCTTGAACCAGATCGATGATCGGGTGGGCTCCCTCATGGCCGACGGCGCCTACGATGCGGCCGCGGTCTACGAGGCTGCCAGGAAAAAGGGAGAAGGGCACCGGGTGAGGGTGCTTATCCCTCCAATCCAAGGGGCGCAGCCCTCCTCGAGCCGGTCGCCCGGGCAATGGGAGAGGAACCGAAACATTCGGTCGGTGAGAAAGCTCGGGCGGCGGGAATGGTACGCCAGCTCAGGCTACACCAGGCGGAGCTTGGTGGAGAACGCCGTGTTCCGATAAAGGACATCCTGGGTCAGAGGATGAGGAGCCGATCCCTCCCCAGCCAACGGATCGAGGTTAGCCTCGGGTGCAAGATCCTCAACACAATGACCAGCCTCGGGAGGCCCGACAGCGTCAAAGTGGAGTGAGAACGGCAGGGGGGAGGGGGGAGTCTGTGCTCGGTCTCGAGCCATGCACCAACGCCTTCTTGACCCCGTCATTCATTTCTGGGGTGAGGTGTCTCCGCCGTCTACGCGCAGCGGTCGATAGAACCTTTGTCGCACTTCGTCCGTGAACTGCTCGATCTGTTGATCCGGCACCTTGAGGTGCAACAGGGCCTGGCGTGTCACCTCGAGCCCGGCCTCCATCTTCGGCAGCACCACCTCATGCACCCCTAGCGCGTGTAGTCCCTCTAGCAGCTCCTCCGACTCGGCGCGTGCGACGATGTGCAGATCGGGCCGCAGCTGCCGAGCGTGACGGGCGATGGCAAGCGCGACCACCGGCGCGGGCGTGGTGATGAGCAGTAAACAGGCCCGGTCCAGCCCAGCCGCCTTCAGGACCAGCGGATGGCTGGCGTCGCCGTAGATGACGGCCAAGCCAGCGGCGCGGCAGGTCTCCAGGCGGTGCTGGTCCAGTTCAATCGCCACGAATGGCAGGCCCAGCCGCCCCAGCACCCGGGCCACCGTGTGGCCCATGTCCCCGGCGCCTGCCATCACGACGTGGTCGTGCAACTCGTCGTGCTTGATGTTGATCGTCTGTACAGGCTCTTCTGGGCGGCGACTCTTGAGGTAGCGATAAACGGGCCTGGTGGCCCCGGACACAAAGGGCGTCACGAACATGGTAACCAGGGTGACGGCCATGATCACCGAGTAGAGCTCAGCACCGATGCTCTCCGTGGCTATCCCCACCCGGCCGATAACGAAGGCGAATTCTCCCGCCTGGAACATGGTCAGCCCAAGCGCTATTGGCACCACGTTACGGTAGCCGAAAGCTCGGCCCACCCCCGCACAGACCAGACCTTTGGTCAGGGAAACCGCAGTGGCGAGTCCCAGCACCAGTAGAAGGTTCTCCTGCAGGAACCGCGGTTCCAGCAGCATACCCACCGACACGAAGAACAGCAGGCCAAAGATGTCCCTCAGGGGGATGATGTCGCTTAACGCCTGGTGTGCATGGTCCGATTCGCTGAGCACGATGCCCGCCACGAAAGCGCCGAAGGCGAAGCTCAAGCCCACCTTGTAGGTGGCGTACCCGATTCCAAGACCTAACCCCGCCACCGTCAGCAGGAAGAGTTCCCGCGAGTTCCATCGACTGACCCGGCGCATCAGCCAGGGGATCACGCGGGTTCCCACCACAATCATCAGCCCCAGAAAGGCCGCCGAATTCACGAGAGCCCAGCCCAGGTCCGGTAGTCCGGAGCGCAGGTCCGTCAGTTTGGGCAGCAGGATCAGTAGGGGAACTACGGCCAAATCCTGCACCAACAGCATTCCGATCATCACCCGGCTGGAGAGGGTACCCAGGCGGCCCTGGCTTTGCAGGGTCTTGAGGATGACCATGGTGCTGGACAGGGAGACACAGCCGCCGAACCAGACGGCATCCGTCCAGGACCAGCCCAGAACAAGGCCCACTCCTGCGGCCACGCCCACTGTCAAGAGAATCTGGATGGACGTGCCTAGCAGGGCCACGGTCCGCACCGGACGCAGTTCCTTCAAGGAGAACTCGATGCCCAGGGCAAAAAGCAGCAGGGCAATACCGATCTCCGCTAACAATTCAATGTCATGGGGGTCGTAGATAAGGGTGCCGCCCGTCACCGGCCCGAGGACGATGCCGGCGGCGATGTAACCCAGGATCAGTGGCTGTCTGAGGCGCTGGGCGACGACACCGCCCAGGAAGCCTGCGGTGACGATGATCACGACGTCTGCGGCGATTCCCACGATGGACTCCGGACTCTATGTCTTTACGCCGGTCACGCCGACCCTGTCTCTCGAGGAAATACGAAGCACGGCATAGCCAAACAGCCCGGAAACAAGTGAACCAACCAGAATACCGACCCGCTCTGGCTTAGGACTGCAGCACCGGCATGCCCATCATGGGCCAGATCCTCCAAACGAAGATGGCCAACACAAGGAGGAGAAGCACGCTGGCCGGAATCCCGGCCTTGAAGAACTCCTTGGTACTGAATTGCCCGCTCGCATAGGCGATGGCGTTGGGGGCGGCTCCCACCAAGAACAAGAAGGGCATACCCGCTACCACCAAAGAGGCAAACAAGATGACCTCCGGAGCCACGCCCAGGTACGGAGCCATTACCAGAGCGACAGGCATGGTGATGGCGATGGCCGCCACATTCATGATGAAGTTGGTCATCACCAACACAAACGCCGCGATCCCCAAGACGAACACCAGCCAGTGAGCCCCCTGGAAGAGGGTGAGCCAGTGTACAGCCAGCCAAGAAGCTGCTCCGGTCTGCCAGAGGCAGAGCCCGATGCTCATGGCTCCACCGAAAAGAAAGACGATGTTCCAGGAGGTTCCCTCAAGGTCCTCCAGCGAGAGGACCTTGAAGAGGAAGAGGAGAATGGTGGGTAGAAGAATGATTGCGCTCTTGTCCACCTCCGCCAGGGAGGGAATGAAAGATCGAAGGGCCAGAACCACGATGGTACTCAGCACGACCACCAGTGCCAGCACCTCGTTCCGGGAAATGGGCCCCAGGGCCTGGCTCAATCCGTCGACCCGGGTGCGAAGGCCTGGAATGGACTTTCTTTCCGGTGGATACCAGAGCATGAAGTACCCCCAGAGGAGGACGGTCATGACGAGTCCTACCGGAAGCATGTACCAGGTGAGTTCGAAGAAGCCGATCGTCCGGCCTTCCGTCTCCGCGAAAAAGCCGATGGCTACAGCCCCCCGGGCCGCCCCCAGGAGAGTGACGATGCTTCCAGCTCCCGCCACGTAGGCCATCCCCATGAAGAGGCCCTTGCCGAAACGGGTCGGCTCCGTCTCGTCGGTATAGAGGGCGTACACAGCCACAAGGAGGGGGTAAATGGTGGCCGCCACCGCCGTATGGGCCATGATAAGGGTAAGGAGGGAGGTCATGGCAAAGCAGCCCAGGTAGATCATGCTGGTCCGCTCTCCCACCAGAGCCAACATCTTATAGGCGATCCGCCGGGTCAGCCCAGTCTTGGTGAACACCATCCCGATCATGAGGGAGCCGATGATGAACCAGACGGCGGGATCCATGAAGTCGGTGAAGGCGTCCCGGGCCGGCCGGATGAGGAAAAGCCCCTGAACCACCCCGATGGTGATGGCCGTGACGCCGATGGGGGCCACCTCCGTCACCCACCAGGTGGCGGCGAGAAGGAAAAGACCAAGACCTAAGCGGCCTTCGCGGGTTAGAGGGAAAGCTTCCCCCATGGGGTCTACCGCAGCCGGCGGCTGGGGTAGGAAATAGACCGCAGCGAAGAGGACCACCCCCAGGAAGATGAAGACCGTCCGTTTGAAGTCGGATGGTTTGGAGACCCTCTCTTCCCTTTCAGACCTCGCTAGCAAAGCTGACACGCCGGCAGATCCCGAAGACCCATCCGTGGCCATAGAAGGGCACTCCTCCTTGGTTCACCAGCCCCGTTTTCGTATGATGTCCGCTACTTTCTCCTCGATTCTCTTTTCCTCCGATGCCCATCGCCTGGTGGCTGCCATCTCGATCTTGGCCACCAAGGTCTCGATGTCGGCGGGTTTCTCCAGGAGGTCCAGAGCTCCGATTCGGATGGCCGTAGCCGCCTGCTCCAGCGTCGCCTGACCCGTGAGAAGGATCACTTGGAGGTCAGGATTGATATGAAGGAGACCCTCCAGGGTTTCCAATCCGTCCATCCCCGGCATGGCCATGTCCAGCACGATTGCGTCGAATGACTTCCCTGCAGCGGCCTCCAAGGCCGATTTCCCGTCATGGGCTTTCACGACCTGGAGTCCCCTGGCTTCCAATCGATCGGCCAGGACCTCCACAAACTCCACTTCGTCGTCAACCAGGAGGACCGTACAGTCGTTCATTCAACCTCCTCCTTCCTGGGGGGCTTCGAATTTGCGCCCGGCGGCGGCGGCCGTTAGGACCGAGACGAGACTATCGATCTTCACGGGCTTCATGAGGTAGTCGAAAGCCCCGAGGGCCATTCCGTCCTCCACGCTTTTTACCGACCCGTGACCTGTGAGGAGGACGACCTGCAACCGAGGTTTCATGTCCTTGATTCGGCGAATGACCTCCAAGCCGCCGAGCCCAGGCATCTTGATGTCCAGAAGCACGACATCGCACTCCTCCGCCTCCAAAAACGCCAAGGCCTCCGTTCCGGTGGTCACCCCTCGGGCCTGAAAACCCCTCAAGTTCAAACGCTCCTTCAAAGCGCTAACCAGCTCTTCCTCGTCGTCCACGATCAGGATTCGTAGAGCTTCCATACGCACTCCTAGTTCTCAGGCTTCCCTATGGGGAACGTGAGGATGAATCGGGTGCCTACCCCAACCTGACTCTGTACAGAAACGTCCCCGCCAAGCTTCTGCACAATGCCGTAGGTGATGGAGAGGCCCAATCCCGTGCCGGCACCCTTCTTCGTTGTGAAGAATGGATCGAAGATGTGGGACATGTGTTCCTCGGGGATTCCGACCCCATTGTCCTGGATCCAGACCGAGATCGTGCCGGGCTCACCCTCGATGATTCCGATCTGAATTCGTCCTCCATCGTCAACAGCTGCGAAGGCGTTGTTGATAACATTCAGGAACACCTGCTGCAGTTGACCCCGGTCACTGACGATTTCGGGTGCCTCCTCGGGGAAATCCAGCTCGATTTTGATTTCCCGGTAGGAAGCCTCCTTCTCCAGGAACCCCAGAACCTCCACCAAGAGTTGGTCCAATTCGATGGTCTCGGTCTGGACCTGCATGTGTTTGGCGAACCCCAGGAGCCGATGGGTGATGCCACCGCAACGTTCGGCCGACCGCACCACCGAATCCAGCAGGTCAAGCATCTTCTCCTTAGGTGGCAGGGGTTCGGACAACAGGAGAAGGTCCTTGAGGAGGCCTGCTTTCTCGCTAATAATGGCGACAGGGTTGTTGATCTCGTGAGCCACTCCGGCGCTGAGACGACCCAGAGCCGCCATCTTGTTCTCGTACTCCATCCTGTGGTATACCGCGGCCCGGGCTATGTCTGCATTCCGGGCTCGGCCCACCATCCAGTGGGAACCCCAAATGACCACGGCCAGAATCAGGATGGTGCTTCCGAAAAGGAAGAACAGGAGATTCCGTCGAAGGCCTGTCCATCCCGGCGTCACCGTCCCTCCGGGGCTTACTATCGCCAGGACGAAGGGCGATCCGCTGATCTGAGTGTAGGCCGCCAGACGGGGCCCCAATTCAGGCTCTTGGATTTCCAGAAGCTCCGTCTGGATGCTGAAGGGGAGGGAGGGAATCTGAGCGGGGGTAAGGACCTCGCCATGGGAGCGGGACGGGGTTTGGAGAATCCCCTGGTGGTTCAACAGGAAAACGTCCCCACCGGGCTGGGCGAGGAGACTCCCCACCAAGCGGTTGATATATTCGGCGTCGATGGTAGCTCGAAGGACGAACCCCTCGCCCCTTCCGGTCTCCCGGTACGATGCAATAACGAAATGGGGGAAATCCCGGTACCCCAGGAAGACCTCGCTCACGTGGATCCCCTGGCGGATGACCTCCCGGAACCAAGGGGCGGACCCGTAGTCTCTACCCTCCAGTTCGTACGGGCCCGCGTAGGAGAGCTGGGTCCCGTCAGCCTCGATGACCCCCAGATCGGAGAAGCCTCCAAAAGATGATTTCATGTCCTCCAGGATCTCGCCGAGCGTCGAGGGGTCGGTAAGCTCCTGATAGCTCCGGGTTTGGGAGACGAACCGGAGGGCGGCGGTCCGCTCCTCCAGGAACGCTTCCAACGCCAGCTTGCCATTGGCGGCAAACCGGACCATGGGCCTGGACTGTTCCTCCCGGAAGGCCTCCTGGTACTGTAGGTAGTTGATTCCCGTGGCGATGATGAGGGGAACGATGGCCACGAAGGATACCGAGAGGGTCGCCGTTAGGAGAATCCTTCTGTACGGACGTCCAGGTACCAGGGAACGTTCTTCCCCTTCGGAAAGGCCCGGAGTTACAGGACCGTCAGGAGTCAACTCTGTCACTGGATTGAGCCCTAGAGGTCCTCGGAAGGTGCCTCACCGGCCCTTCTGACCTCAGCCATGAGATCCTGGATGTCCACAGGTTTCTTGAGGTAGGCAAAAG
The DNA here is from genome assembly GCA_039589815.1 of Gemmatimonadota bacterium. Taxonomy (GTDB): domain Bacteria; phylum Gemmatimonadota; class Gemmatimonadetes; order Longimicrobiales; family Gaopeijiaceae; genus JABDNZ01. The sequence continues at coordinate 24,260 of JBDHGR010000058.1, forward strand.
CACCCAAGCGCAGGGCGATGGCCTCGTCCTTTTCCGAACCGTGACCCGTCAGGATGATGACCTGGACGGTAGGATACCTGCTCTTCACGGCCTCGAGAACCTCCAGGCCTCCTATACCTGGCATTTTCAGATCCAACACCATGACGTCCGGAAGGTCCTCTTCCAGCATGGACAGGGCGTCTTCCCCGTTCAAGGCCACATCACTTCCCAGGTCTCGCATCTGGAGGCGCTCGGCCATGGTCCTGACGAAATCCTCCTCGTCGTCGACCAGGAGGATCTTCAACGTTCCACCAACCCCGGGTTCTATGTTTCCTGTCTGCCGGGCGAGTTCATGAGCCTTCTCCATGACCTCCCGTGCCTCATCGGGCATCCCACCCTCGGCAAGGGCGGCAGCCGTCATGGTGCGATCGAACCCCTCACCCTGTTCCTTGATAAACTCCTTGGCCGCCTTGAACGTATTCGAAGGCCCCCAACCGTCGAGCCTCCGTCTCTTCTTTTTCGCCCCCATGGCCCGTGAGAATGATGACCTGAATGTGGGGATGATCCCGCTTCACCCTCTCCAGCACTTCCATCCCCTGCATTCCGGGCATTCGAAGGTCCAGGACGATTACGTCGGGGGGATCGGTATCCAGGAGATCGAGGGCTTCCTCCCCGCTCAGAGCCACCGTGCTCTGCAGGTCGCGCATAACCATGCGCTCCGCCATGGTCCTCACATAGTCTTCCTCGTCATCAACGAGGAGCACACGAATCTTGCTCATGTAGTGGCACGTCCTCCGGGACCGCCGAGGGATCCTCTAGCCCCCGGGTCCCTTGGAAAGAGAATTCGAATCCCGTATCCAGTGGCCGTTCGTTCGGCCCTCGCGCCAAGCGCGCCGGAAAGGTACTCCAGCGTTATCCACCCGCTCCCATCGACCGGGGGTCCAGGGGCGGTTTCACCCTCCGCACTCCGAAACTCGGCTACGGCGAAACCATTCTCCTCATGGACTCCCACTGTGACCCTGGAACCCTTGGGAAGCTCTTCCAGACAGCACATCAGGGCTCCATGCAGGGTCATGTGAAGGCGCAAGCCGTTCACAACCAGGTGGTGCTCTTCAGTTCCTCCTTCAGCTGCAACCTGCTGGTCCTTCTGCCGGGCGAACCGTTGGCTGAGCCGTACAAGCTGCTCCACCTCCTGATTCAACTCCACCCTAGAAAGGTCCTGGTCCAGGGTGTGGGCCAGACGGTTCAGGGTTGTGAGAAGGTCGGCCCCTCGCTTCACCTGCAAATCGATGCGTTCCAAGGCCCTGGTCACCTTCTCCAGATCGAGGTTCCCGCGGGCGCCGTACACTTGCACCAGGTCCTCCACGAGGCCAGCTGATTCCTTGATGATGGAAAGCACGTTTCGTGCCTCGTGGGTGGTGCTTGCGGTCATGGCCGAAAGGAAAGCGGCCTCGGGGTATCGTTCAGTATTCATGGCGGTGCAAGAATGCCTCTGAAGGTATCCAAGGGCAAGGGGTTTCGGGGTCTCCGCAAACCCTATTTCGCCCCACGCTCCAGGACGAATTCGGACACGTTGTCAAAGACATCGGTCATCATGACCACCCCCACCGCCCGAGCCCCTTCGGTGACAGGAATCAGGTCTACGTCGTGTCCGAGCATGGCACCGATCACGGTGTCCAAGGGATCGTCGAGGGCCACCGAGATTCGGGTCGGGACCATGACCGATCCCACTGGCTTGCGAGCAGCCGCCACGGCAGCAGGGCTGAAGAGACTACTCCAAAGAGGGGCAGAAGCGGAAAGGGGTTCGGCGTAGGGAAGGGTCTCAATCACGGCGGAGGCCCGCTTCAAAGAGGCGTACTGGGGGATCAGACCCCTGAGTAGAGCCCGCCGGTTCACTACTCCCACCAACCGTTCTTTTTCGTCCAGCACGAAAAGGTACCGCGGCACCACCAGGTGCCCCGCCGAGGAGATTACCGACGAGGCTCCGAGGGCCAGGAGGGCCTCACGAATGGGGAGGTTTTCGAGAACGTGGGGATAACTGCTCAGCGGAAGCATGAGGTCGGCAGCGGTTTTCCAGGTTGTGGCATGAGCCGTCGCCTCGGGTTCGGCGTGGTCTCCGTGATCTACGACCCCTGCAACGCCCTCCACCCGACCCACGAAATGGGAAATCTCGTCCTCACGGGTCCTCAGGGTGTCAGGTAGGTTCAGGGTTACCACCCCGTCGGAAACACTGATGCAGGAGGCCGCTTCAGGAAACTTCGATCGGATGGACAACTCGGCCTTGAGTCTGGCGCCGAGGGAGAAGTCACTGGTCCTGCTCAGGGTCTCGGGGGTGGACCGGTATTCCGGACGGCCCAGAAGGTCCACCACCATCTCCGTGGCGGTTTCCATGCTCATGGTTCCCAGGTTCAAGACCAGGTCGTAAAGGGACGGGTCCGTTACGTCGGCCTCGTAGACGCGCCTCACCCAAGCGGCCCGATCTTCGTCTGCTTTCTGGATGTGTTTAACGGCCGCATCCCGGGTGAGATCGAGGTGGGCCATGGCGGCCCTAATCCGGTCCTCCATGGGGGCGATGATACGCACCTTGAGGACATCGGGAAGCTCCCGAAGTAAGAGTTGCCCGGCGAGGCCGTGATACACGACGTTGTTTCCCTCTATCATCCGGGCCAGCGTCGCCTGTACGGCCAGGATATACTGCTGGCGTTTTCGAGCCTGTTTGTCCCAGAATCCCGGGGGGCTCTGGAGGCTTTCCAGTAGGCCCTCCTCCGAGACCCCGTACGTCTCGGCGGCTTCTACGACCACTTCCCGGCTGATGGCCTTGAGACCCATGCGATCCTTCAAGCTGTTC
>JBDHGR010000059.1:0-13352 GCA_039589815.1 Gemmatimonadota bacterium
CGGCCGGCGTGGCGGGAGCCACCACCTTGATCCCCGGCGCGTGGGCATACCAACTCTCCAAAGCCTGGGAATGCTGGGCGGCCAGCTGAAGGGCTGCACCGGTGGGTCCCCGGAAGACAATGGGAACATTGAACTGTCCACCGGACATGTAGAGCATCTTTGCCGCCGAGTGGAGCACCTGATCCAGGGCAAGGACGGAAAAGTTGAACGTCATGAACTCGATGATGGGCCGTAGCCCGACCATGGCCGAACCCACCGCCAGGCCGGCAAACCCAAGCTCGCTTATGGGGGTATCGACGACCCTGAGGTCCCCGAAGCGGTCCAGGAGCCCCTTCGACACCTTGTAGGCTCCGTCGTACTCCGCCACCTCCTCACCCATGAGATAAACGGCATCGTCCCGCTCCATCTCCTCGGCGAGAGCCTGATTCAATGCCTCCCTGTATGTGATCTCAGGCATTCAGAAGCTAATCCGGAAATGGGGCTGGGCTCGCGGCCTTTCCCCGTAGAAGTTTGCAGTTCCTAACGATCTCTTCCGTCGAAGAAGAGCCGGCCGTGTTCGTTGATCTGAGAGTAGACGTTGGTATAGAGCTCCGAAGCGTCAGGCCGGGGCGCTGAGTCGGCAAACTCGGCCGCTTCTGCCACCTGAGCCCGAACCTCCTGGTCCATGACCTCCAGAACCTCCTGGGTCAGGACATCGGCGCTGAAGAGGCGATCCCGGAGGATCTTGATGGGATCGCCCTTCTCCGTGCGCTCCGACACCTCCGATTTGGACCGGTAGGTCCCGGAGACCGGGTCGGACATGGAGTGGCCCCGAAATCGGTAGGTCCGAACCTCCACGAAACGTGGGCCACCACCTTCCCGGACTTCGTTCACCAGGTTTTCGAAGTGCCGGTAGGTCTCCAGAATCTCCTGTCCGTTCACCACGCTGGCCGGGATTTGATAGGCGGCTGAACGCTCCTCCACCTTCGTGGCGGAAACACGGCGGAAGGCCGTTCCCATCCCGTACTCGTTATTCTCCACCACAAAGATCACCGGCAACTGCCAGATGGCTGCCATGTTCAGGGACTCGTGGAAAGCGCCCTGGTTCACCGCCGCCTCACCCATGAAGCACATGGCCACCCGGTCTTCCCCCCGGTATTTGATGGCCCAGCCCATTCCGGTGGCCAGGGGAACCTGCCCACCTACGATTCCATGCCCCCCCATAAAGGCATGGTCGACACCGAAAATGTGCATGGACCCGCCTTTCCCGGACGACGCTCCCGGCGCTTTCCCATAGAGCTCTGCCATAACCACTTTTGGATCCAAACCCTTGGACAGAGCCTGGGTGTGCTCCCGATAGGCCGTGACAAGATAATCGTCGCTCCGGAGGGGGCCGATACACCCGGCGGCGGATGCTTCCTGGCCTATATGCAGGTGGCAGAACCCACCGATTTTGCCGATGGCATATGCTTCTTCGGCTTTTTCTTCGAAACGCCGGAATAACAGCATCTTCCGAAGAAAGCCCAACAACTCCTTTTCAGAAAATCCCTTCAGGGGATCTCCCTGGGGGTCGCTCTGGTGCTCCGGGACTCCCGACATGTTCGCTTGGGCCATGCCTGACTCCATCCTCACGCTCCCCCTTCACCAGCACGTTTCGTCTCCAAGCTCACCAACGAAAGCCTCACCTCTGCTGGTGCCGGAATATCTGCCTCCAGGACCCCGCGAATCGAACCGGCGGGCCCGACCTTCACCTCTCGGGCCTGCTCCTTGGCATGGTAACTGGACCGCACCAGGGGTCCCGACTCCACATGGGAGAACCCCATCTCCTCCTCACCGATCCTCTTCCAATCTCCGAATTCTTCGGGACTCACCCACCGGGCCACCGGAATGTGGGCCGACGAAGGCCGTAGATACTGGCCAAGAGTCAGAATGTCCACCCCCGCCTCCCGGACATCCGCCATGGCCTGCCTTATCTCCTGGGCCTCTTCACCCATCCCCAGGATGATCCCGGTTTTCGTCAGTGTGTTGGGGTCCATTCTCTTGGCGGCGCCCAGGTAGGAGATGGACCGCCAGTAACGGCCCCCTGGTCTCACCTCAGGATGCAGACGTTCCACGGTTTCCAGATTGTGGCCGAGGATCTCGGGCTTCGCCTCCACAACTCTCCTGAGGGCTGTTTCGTCCCCCTTGAAATCGGGGATCAGGACCTCTACCGAGCATCCGGGAACCCGCAAGTGGATCTGCCGTATGGTCTCGGCGTAGATCCCGGCTCCCCCATCGGGAAGCTCGTCCCGGTTTACACTGGTGATTACCGCATGCTCCAACCCCATGTCCGCCACCGTGTCCGCCACCCGAAACGGCTCTTCCTTATCCAGAGTCGTGGGCATTCCGTGAGCAACACCGCAATACTTACAGGCTCGGGTGCAGACATCTCCCAGAATCATGAAAGTGGCCGTCCCCGCCTCCCAGCATTCCCCGATGTTGGGGCAGGCAGCCTCCTCGCAGACGGTATGAAGGGACTGACCCCTCATCATTTTCTGCAACTTCAAGTACCTCTGCCCCCCCGGGGAGCGCACCTTCAGCCAGCCGGGCTTACGAGCCTTGAGCTCGACCGTTTGCAGGTCATGGTGAGCCTGGATCCGGGGCGAGCCCTTGGGCTTGACCTTGCCGGTGTTCTTGCCCGCAGGAGCATACCCCCCGGGAGCCCTTGTATCAGCTTTCGCCAACTCTATACCTCCACCTCGAACCTTTCAGGGGAAAACGGCTCCGCCACATCCCATCCGAGAGGGGAGCAAGCTTAAAAAGTTAATTCACCAAACGTTAGAGGCCCACCCCGAGGCCCCTCAGGAGGTAGGCCACGCCGAACCCCAGGTAATTCCCAAGGGCATAACCCAGAAGCCCAACGATGATCCCAGGGAGAACCAGCCCTTTCCATTCACGTGAAACCGCAACAGCCAAAGCACTGGATGGCCCTCCAACCGCTGCCTGTGAGGCCACGGCCAGGGACCCCACGTCCATTCGCGCCAACCGGCCGATCCCAAAGACCACCAGGCCATGGACACCCACCACCACCAGCGTGTAGTAGAAGACCTCCAATCCGATGGTCAGAATCTCCGAAACCCTCGAGTGGATGCCGATGATCACAAAGAAGAAATGAAGGGCCAGGTTACCCAGTTGCAGAGCGCCGCGGGGTTTCCGGAAGGGTTTGGTGTGGCCCAGGACCAACGCGAGGGTAGTGAGCCAAAGAACCGAGGGGATGCCGGGTGTCACGTGTCCTGCCCACTCCGAAGCCAGGACCAAAACGAAGCCCACTGCCAGGAGATTGGCCAGATCCAGGGTCGACAGAGGGATCTTGTCGAAGAACGGGTGTTCGGGGCTTCCATTGGTCCCGGGCTGCCCCTTCCCTCCAGGCCCTTCGCCAGTCTCACCAGGGATGGTAACCTTGTAGAAACGGCCGATCCAGAGGGGCAACATGAGGGTCACAGCCATCCAGATCCCCGTGGTCAGGGCGTCGGCAGCGGTGGCTCCGGCGAAGAGGAAATCCGGAAGCTCAACACCCCTGCCAACCGCCACGAAGTTCACCGATCCGCCGGAGTAGGTGCCGGTGAACACCCCGCCTAGCCGCCAGGTGTTCTCGCCGAAGCTCCCAGCGAAGGCAAGGCCACCCACGAAGGCTCCCAGAGCGGTTCCGAACCCGGCAAGAAGAAAGGCACCCAACATCCTGGGCCCGGCCACCTTCAAATCCGCCAGATTCACCGCCAGTAGGAGCCAGGCGATAGCCAGGGAGGTGAGGGGTCCTTCGATGACCGAGTACACCGGAGAGGACGGGGGCACCACGCCGGTATTGGAGAGGACCGCCCCCAGGACCAGTGCCAGCAGAGAAGCACCGATTCTGGAAAAAAACCGGACCCGGTGGTCCAAGAGGAAGGCCAGGGCCGTGGCCCCGGCGATGAGGGCGGTGAGAAAGAGCGGGGACTCGACCACCTAGGAGATTCTCACTTGCCCAGTAGTTTGGAACCCAAGTCCCCGACGCCGTTTGATTCGGCCCTCAACTTCAGGTCTTCGGTAAAGCGCGACACAATATGTTCCACGGCCTCCTCGGGAGAATCGGTGACCTTGATCAGATCCAAATCGTCCGGAGAGATCTTTCCTTCGGCTTCCACCGTGGTCTTCAGCCACTCCAGAAGGCCTTTCCAGTACTCCGATCCGAAAAGAACCAAGGGGAAATCCCGGATTTTGCCGGTCTGGATCAGAGTGAGGGATTCGAAGAGCTCGTCCAGCGTCCCGAATCCGCCAGGGAAGATGACGAAGGCCTGGGCATACTTCACAAACATGGTCTTCCGGACGAAGAAGTAGCGAAAGTGGATTTTCAGGTCGGCGTATTGGTTTAGGTCCTGCTCGAAGGGGAGCTCGATGTTCAGGCCTACCGAGGGTGTCCCCGCCGCCCGCGCTCCCGCGTTGGCCGCCTCCATCATGCCGGGTCCACCCCCGGTGATAATGGAGAATCCGGCTTGCCCCAAGAGCCGGGCAGTTTCCACGCACTGCTGGTACCCAGGGTCGCCGGGCTTTGCTCTCGCTGAACCGAAGATGGAAACCGCCGGCCCGAGGCGCATGAGCTCGTCGAAACCCTCGACGAACTCTCCCATGATCCGGAAGACTCTCCAGGCTTCGCCCTTCGCCACCACGGAAGGGAGCTCCTCCAGATGCTCCACAGCCGCCTTGAGGAAGAGCTCGTCCTCCGTCAGTCGGGAACGCCGGCCTCTGTCCCTAACATCCCTTCTTCCACTCTCACTCATTCATGGTTTCCTTTTTCCGTTTCCGCCGGAGGTCACCGCTGCAGGTCACCGCTGGAGGTCACCCCCGGTTCAGGAAAGCCTGGGCCTCGTCCCTATAAACCGGGAAAATGGGTTGATGGTGTTCATAACCAGGCCTCAACAAAGCCATCTCCGCGTCGTATACCTCCAGAAATTGGCTGTAGAACTCCCGCGCCCCTGCCTCATCCCCCAGGCCTTCTGAGGCTTGACCAGCCACGGCCAGCAAAAGGAGGTAATCGGGGACCTTGTCCAACCCCTCCTTCGCTTTTGCGAGGGCTGAATCGAAGTCTTCACCCACCTGGTAGAGCAGTGCGTAGTGGTAGAGCCCGTCGGGATCAGTGGGACCGAGTTGCTCGTAAATCACCAGTGCCTTCGGGAGAAAGAACGCCACGTCAGCCGTGTCGCCAGCGCTGCTGGAGCTCATGACCCGGTTGAAAAGAACGGTTCCCTGCTCCTCGAGGGTCATCGTGGCCAGGTCCACCGCACCGGCCTCTCCCGTGGAGCCACCCATGCCCGGAGGGGCGGTCCCGCCTCCTGCGGGGCCGTTACCCTGGTTCAGGACCGGATATCCGAGCGCAATCAGGACCACCACCAGAAGGACCCCGGCTACCCACCAGGCGAGGTTGGAATTCCCATTCGAAGAGGGAGGGGCACCCTGAGGGGGAGTAGGGGCTGAACCGGACCCTCTCGGGCGTGCCCGACCGGAGAGGCCGGTTCCGCAACCGGTACAGAAGCGGGTCCCCGAAGGCACAACAGCACCGCACGATCCACATTTCTCGACCTCGAGGGGGTTTCCGCAGGACGCACAGAAATTTCCAGAGGCACCGGCACCACACGATGGACACTTCATCTACCTTCTCCTCAATCTCTTCCCGCCAATGCGTTGAACAGCAGGGGCCAGGTCGTCACGGTCTGGCCCCGATAGTCGGGCTGGAACCCGAAAAGAGTTACCGACCCCTGGCCCACCGCAGCTTCCACGATGGCCGCCTTCCCCCCGATGTATTCCGGCCCGAGAAGCCAGCCGGACAAGAGTGGATTCCCCTCTGAAAATCGGGCGATGACCTCCACCTGAGGATCGTCCACATCAAAGGCCCGGCTGCTCTGCCAATACCACACGGGTGTCGAGTCTCCCTTCCCACTGTTTACCGGATGCCCCTCCTCCAGATCCACGCTGAGAATCGACCCGGGAATGAAGAAGTCCTCGTCTGGCAATCGCTCCACGGCATTTGTGACACCCAGGTCGAACACATCGATGAGGAACTCCGTGGCCTCCTCCACCGCCACCACACGTCCTCCGGACCGCACAAAGGCCTGGAGGGACCGCACGCCGGCCGGCCCCAGGCCTCCGGTATACTCGGCGGGTAGGGTCCCCTCCGGGAACCCGTCCCGAATGGACTGTTGTGACTGGCTCTGGAAGAGGATCACATCGTAATCCTCTTTCAGGTTTCCTGCCCGCATTCTGGCATCCCTTACCGTGTCGTAGACAAGCCCGTGCTGGTCAAAGACCCATCGAGTCCAACCTTCGGGCATGGGTTCCTGCCAGGAGCGGTAGAAACCGATGCGCGGCGCATCGGTTCCCGAGAGGGAGTTCGGGAGCCGGAACGCCCAGCCCGGGATTTCAATGGGCTCTGAAAGCGGAACGGTGAGACGGTCGTCCACCGGAACTGCGTCGACCTCCATGAGGAACCCGAGGGTGTGGGCCGTTACATCATATGGCCGAAGGGGCGGACCTCCAGGGTATTCCCTCAGGTCCGGATACCGCTGAATCTCCAACATCGTCTGAGCGAAGGAGGCGAACGGTTGGTGCATGGGGACGACGTAACTCCCTGCCGGGAACCTCTCGCCGTCGGCCGTAAAAGCCGTTTCGGCCCGATGAACCTCCACGTCTCCAGTGGTGAGAATGCGGAGTGTATAGGCCAGTCCGGCCTCATTAACCTGGTTGGCCGGGATCACCCAGGCCTCCGGCCATCGATCCCAACCTTCCACCGCCCGTCGATTGATCTGGTAGAAGTTCTCGAGCCAATACCGGCGATTCCGGGCAGCGTTGTTCAGGAGGGCTACCACTCCCGCCTCCATATAGTCCACGATGTCAGGGAGACCCCATTCACCGCCCTCCCACGGCCAGGGGAAATTCCATGTGGAAACGGTGGCATCCAGCCCACGCCCCTCCCTGAGATCGACCCAGTCGACATGGATGGGTGTGGCGATGCGGACCGATGCTGTCTCGCTCAGTATCCTGACTCCACCGTGGTAGTGTTGATAAGCCCGCGCCGGCGTAAAACCGTCGTAGCGGTTGTGAATCACCACACCCCGTTTTCCATCAGCGGCCAACTCGGCGGCCATATAGGCTCCGAGCTGGTTGATCCCAGAGATGAGGGCGGGATCGATGTTCTGCTCGAAAGGATCGATGAAAGGTGGGAAGAAGATCCTGGCTCCGTTGGACCCCGTCTGGTGGATGTCGTGGATGATTTGAGGGTGCCAGACGTTGTGCGCCTCCCGGACCGTGAGCTGGGTTTCCAGCTGGGTGAACGCGTACCAATCCCGGTTGTTGTCATGTCCGGTGTAGGGATGATAGAGCCATGGGAGGGGTGCAGCCTCATACTCGGTCCCCACCCACCGGTTGTACCAGTCGGCGATCCACTGCAATCCGTCGGGATTCAGAGATGGGATATCCAGGAAGATGACATTATCCAGGATCTCCCTGACCTCGTCATCGTCCGATGAGGCCATCCGGTGAATCAACCGGGCCGCCATCTGTGGGCCCCCCACCTCGGTAGCGTGTATCCCGTGGGTGACCAGAACCACTGTTTTCCCCTGTTCTAAGAGTCGATCCAGCTCGTTTCTGCTCCCTACCTGCCTCGGATCAGACAACTTCAGCTGAATCTCCCGGAGCTCTTCCAGGCGGGAGTGGTTCGCCTCGCTCGTGATCGTCAGCATGATGAACGGGCGACCCAGGGTAGTGGAGCCGAGCGTGTCCAGCTGTACACGAGGGCTGGCCTGCGCCACCCGTTCATAGTAGGAGGTAAGCTCGTCCCAGTTTGCCAGTTTCCGATCAGCCCCCATCTCGAACCCGAAGTGTGAGACGGGGGTTGGAATGGCCTGCCCGACCAGGTCCCCGGCGCTTGCCAGGAGGATCAGGAGGGACGTGGAAACCGCGAGCTGCCGAAAAAACATGAAATGCTCCTAAAGACCAGGGCCACGGTCCGGAAAATGGTGGCGCGCCGACCCTTCTACAACCCGGTGGGAAAGTCCAGGAACTCCCAGGCCAAATTGAACTCCTCAGCTAATCGTGCTCCGAGAGCCTTTACGCCAAACGTCTCAGTCGCATAGTGGCCGCCCAGGAGGAGGTTCACGCCAAGTTCCATTGCCTCATGGTAGGCGTGATGGGGGGCTTCTCCGGTTACAAGGGTATCGAGCCCAAAAGACGCTGCTTCTGACAGAAAGGAAGCCCCGCCCCCGGTGACGACCCCCACCCTTCCTACTTTTCCTGGCCCGCCAGGGATCAGCCGGGCCGCGCCCCCCACGGTCTTCCGGAGCCGAGCCAAGGCCTCCTCCCGGTCTAGGTCAGCGGTGGCCCACCACCCTATCTCCACCCCCTCGAAAGAACCGAACCGACCCTGGCGCTCCAAGCCCAGGTTTCCCAAAAGGAGGGCGTTATTTCCCAGATCGGGGTGTGCATCCAACGGGAGATGCAAGGAATATAGGCCCACTTCACCCCCGATCAGGGTCGACACCTTCCTGAACCTGGGCCCCGTGATGGTGCCTAAACCTCCCCAGAAAAGGCCGTGGTGAACCAGCAAGAGGTGGATCCCTCGCTTGGCAGCCTCCGCCAGAGCTTCCTCGCTCGCATCCACAGCAGCCCCCAAAAAGCCTACTTCGGAACGACCTTCTACCTGTAAGCCGTTAAGGGCGTTGGGGTAATCCGGAAAGGTCGAGCTCCGGAAAGTTTCCTCTAGGAAGTAGAGGATGCGTTCTAATTTTGCCACTGGCCCGAACCTCGCGTAGCACCGGATGGACGAATGGATGATGGGCGTTATGGGGCCATCGACAACGGACCTGTGGAAAACCTGTCGAGAGGAGCCTCTTTTGCCTGACGATCCACGTAACTGCCTATCAAACTTATACTTATATCCTAAGAGACGTTTTCAACACCTGTGGAAAAGTGGGTCCGTCAGGTCGTCAGCTGACCACCAACCGGTTTGGATTGGGGAGAGGGGGGGGCGGCTGCGGCTACCTTTCCCATTTGCACGGTTCCGTTCAGCATTGCGCCTTCCTCCAGTTGCATTCGGGAAGCGATGACCTCGCCCTCCAAACGGCTGGTGGCCTGGATCTCAAGCCTGGACTCCGCCCGAACGACCCCCTTCACCTTGCCGGCGATGACCGCGTCCTGGGTGAAGATGTCGCCATGCACGACGCCGCCTTTTCCAACCACCACCGCCTTTCCAGCCCGGATGTTCCCCTGAACTGTTCCCTCCACCCGAATGGCGCCGTCGGCGTCACAATCACCCACTACCTTCATGCCCGGACCGATAATTGAAATCACCTGCTCGGGCGGACTTGGCTTTACGCCTCGGTCTCTGGACATTGGCCTTTTTCCTCCTCATGACACATCACCCGGCAAAGCCCCCAACAGGGGCAAGCCGGAGACCTTGGTTCAACTCGGTTGTTCCACCATCGACAGAGGATCGAGGGGAAGTCCGTCCAACAGAATCTCAAAATGCAGGTGGGGAGCGGTTGATTGGCCAGTGGACCCTGTCAACCCGACAACCTCTTCTCTACGAACACTTTGGCCCCGCTCCACCAGAATGGTGGACGCATGGGCATAGACCGTCTGATAGCCGTCGCCGTGCTCAATCACCACAAACAGCCCGTACAGCGGGTCCTCGCCCACCCGGAGGACACGGCCCCCTCCGGCAGCCCGAATATACGAGTCAGAGGGAATGGCCACATCCAGCCCCGGGTGATCGCCAGCATCCTGAGCGATGAGGGGTTGCGTAATGTACCCTGTCTCGGTTAGAGGCCAGCTGGTAGGAAGGTAGTCGTCCGAGGTGGCCCCCTGTCGCACCGAGCGACTCCCGGGCAGGCCGGATGGGGGCAACCAAAGGTCCGGAGCGACGGGATCTTCCGAAGGACCGAACAAAAACCGAATTCGCTCGTATTCCGACTCCACCCGGGCAAGTTCCTCGGCCAGCGTCAGAATCTGTCCTCGCTCCTCCTGAAGGGAGTCCACCTGGGCCTGTAATGTCCAACTTCTGGCCGTATGCAGCGCAAAATACCACCAACTGGTAAAAATCCCTCCCCCCACCACCAGCGCAAACACCCCAAAAACGGCAACCACCCGCAAACCGCCGGGCGAGAGGCGGATCGTCCTGCTCTCCTCGCCTTCGTCGGGTACGAGGACGACAGTGAGCCCCCCGGGTCGCCGTTTCATAGTCTTATTCCAAAACCTCGGAGGCTTCCCGGCCGGTAAGCAGGGCGAAGATCCTCTCAAAATCTTCGGTCCCGAGGAAGGGAACTTCGATGACTCCTTTTCCCCTCCTCGCCCTTCTCAAGACAACCCGGGTACCCAAGACCCTACGGAGCTCCTCCTGTAGCGCCAGAACCAGAGGATCCCTCGGCACCCCTCCCCCCGGCGAAGCCTTCTTGCTCTTGGGTTTCTTCGCTTTCACTTCCTCCTCGACCTGTCGGACCGACCAGCCTTCCTCTGCCGCTCTTCTGCCGATATCTCCGGCACGGACGGGATCGTCCAGAGCCAAAAGGGGACGGACGTGACCGGCGGTAAGAACGCCGCTGGCCAGGAGCCTCCGGATCGAAGGAGGAAGCTGGAGAAGCCGCAGGGTGTTGGCGACCGTGGATCGATCCTTTCCTACGGCACGGGCAATCTCCCCCTGACTCAGACCGAACGACTCAGTAAGGACGCGGTAACCCTCAGCCTCCTCCAGAGCACCCAGGGACTCCCTTTGCAGGTTCTCCACCAACGCCAGGACCAAGAGGGTTTGATCGTCCACCTCCCTCACCCAAGCGGGAACCTCAGACCACCCTAGCTGGGCCACCGCCCGGAGGCGCCGTTCTCCGGCTACCAATTCCCACTCCATTCCCTCCCCGGGTCCGGGACGAACCAAAAGAGGCTGGAGTAAACCGTTGGCCTGTATGGAGTTAGCCAGTTCGTCCAATTCGCCGGCAGGGAACTCTTGTCTGGGCTGAAAGGGGTTGGGTCGAATCGCTCTTACCGGCAACAACTTGATCTCAGCCGCCGCCGGCGTGCCCGGTTCCTCCATGAAGTCCCCAAGGAGGGCTTCGAGACCTCGGCCCAGACGCTCCTTCTTTCCGCGGTTCATTACTCAGCCGTCGCTTTCGCCCGTTCGGTTTCAGGCTTCCCGGACTCCGTCACCTCCCCCTGGAGGATCTCCTTTGTCAGAGCCAGATAGCTCTGGGCCCCCTTGGAAAGGACATCGTAGTGGATGATGGGCTCTCCGAAGCTCGGCGCCTCTGCCAGCCTCACATTCCTGGGAATGGCTGTACGGAAAACCTTCGAACCGAAGTATTCCCTGGCATCTCTGGCTACCTGATTCGATAGGTTAAGGCGCTGGTCGAACATCGTCAGGAGTACGCCCTCTATGCTCAAAGCGGGGTTGAGGGCCCTCTGAACCAACCGGATCGTGTTCAGCAGTTGGCTCAGCCCTTCCAATGCATAAAACTCACATTGGATGGGGATGAGCACTGAATCGGCAGCCGTCAGCGTGTTCAGGGTCAGGAGCCCAAGAGAAGGCGGGCAATCGATCAGTACGTAATCATAAGACTCCCTCACCGCGGCCAGGGCCCTCCGCAACACGGTTTCTCTGGAGAGCATGCTGACCATCTCGATCTCAGCGCCCACCAAATCCCTGGTGGACGGCACCAGGTCCAGCAGCGGGAAATGAACCTTCCGGTGAATTGCCTCGGGGAGAGTCTTCTGCCCTACCAGAACGTCGTAAATGTTTGGTCTGTCGGGCTTTCGGTCCAGGCCCAACCCGCTGGACGCATTGGCCTGAGGATCGATATCGATGATCAACGTCCGGCGTTCCGCCACCGCCAAGGAGGCGCCGAGGTTGATGGCGGTAGTGGTTTTTCCGACCCCGCCCTTTTGGTTAGCGATGGCAATGATGCGGGACATATCAACTCGAAATCTGGTTTGGATCCCACAAGAGAGGAAGGGGCGAAATATACTTCCAGGCCCAACGGGGGGAAACCCGGAAATCTCTTGACGGCTTCATCCGCTGAGAGGAGATTTTGTTACCGTCGGGGACCCACATCCCTCCCCGAACCCTTTCAATGAGACGCGAAAGAACCATGCCTTCAAAACATGGGAGAGTTTTCCCCAGGTATTCCGGGTACTTGCTCGTGTTTTTCCTCGCGCTCTCTTGCTCCGATGCCATTTCCGGGCCGACAAAGGCGCTGGCTCCCCTTGTTGGGATTTGGGACGCGCGGGTCTTCGAGATACCTAATCCTGAGAACCTTCTGGAAACGGTTGATGTTATCCAAGAAGGGGGCTCCTACGCTTTCTCCGTCCTCGGCGACGGGCAGTACACTGCCGTTTTTGATCTCGTTCTCCTTCAGGGCTTTGAGGTTGGAACGATCCAGGTCACCGGCCAGAACCTAATTCTAACGCCAACAAGCCCGGCCGGCGGGCCCATGTCGGGCACATGGATGTTCGAGGGGGACGTGTTGATTGTTGACGCATTGCGGGAGTTCGACATTTCCCAGAGCGGGGAACCGGTGCTGGTTCCCCTCTATCTGGAGCTCGTCGCACGGGAATCCTGATCCTCCGCAAGCCAACCGAAGAAACCCTTGGCCTTCTGTGTTTCACGTGAAACAACCCCGGTTTCATCGCGTTCGTAGGTTGCTTCGCTAACCATGTTTCACGTGAAACCTCTCCGGATTCAGCTACCATTTCAAGAGAAAAAGGGGGCCTGGTGCCCCCCTTTCTCGAACGCTTCCCCTGATCGGCCCGAGGACAAACCCTAGGACCCTTACTTCCTCAATTTATCCCGGAGTTCTTGAAAACTAGCAAGAACTTCCACGCCCTGCATTGCCAGAATCTCTCCCCGGGAACTGACCTGCGGTCCTCCCACGACAATCTGAACGTCCGCCGGTAGGCGGTCCCGGATTCGCCGGATCTCTTCGGGGAAGGTGTGGGCGATCCCCGGGTCAACGCATGAGAGGGTTACCACCTCGGCTTCCAACCTGAGGGCCGACAGGACGATCTCCTCCGCCGGAAGGTCCGGACCAAGATAGACGCTCGCCCAACCCTCTGCTGCGCCCGACACCGCACAGAGAATGGCTCCCAGCTCATGCCTTTCTCCGGCCGTAGTGCTGGAAACCATGACCGGCGCACCATCGGCCATGTGAACGTTGCCCAAAACCCACTCTAGGAACCTTCGGATTTCCACGGTAGCCAGGTGCTCGTGCGCCGGGCCCAGCCTTCCTGACTCCCATGCCTCACCGATCATCCCAATGAGTGGTACAACGACCTCATCGATGATGATCGTCACCGGGAAGGCCATGGCCCCACGGGTAAGGGTC
>JBDHGR010000060.1:0-13270 GCA_039589815.1 Gemmatimonadota bacterium
GCGGACGCCCTTTTCCGCCGCCTCCAGATAGTAGTCCTCCTTGAAGCCGTAGGTCCGCATGTCCCGATAGAGGATGTAGATATCCATGTCGGGATTCTTCGCTCTGAGGCTGAGTGCGTTCTTGATGGCCTGGCTGCAGCAGACCCGGGCGCAGTAATCCCGGCCCTCCTGCCGGCACCCGACACACTGGATCATCACCAGGTTCCTGGCGTTCTCCAGCTTCTCATCACCCCTGGCCAGCCGCTCTTCCAACTCGAGTTGGGTGCAGACCCGGTCGTCGTCGCCGTAGAGGTACTCTGTAGGTCTGTGCTCCTCCGCCCCGGTAGCGAGGATGGTGGCTCCGTGGTGTATCGTCTTGGTCTGACCCTCCGATTCCACCGTGGTGACGAAGTTGCCAACGAACCCCGAGGCGTCCGTGATTTTCGCCCCATGGGAAACCTGGATCAGAGGGTGTTGGTAGACCTGACGGATCAGATCCTCCATGTAGGCCTGGACGTCCACACCTTCCAGGGTGGTCTGGATGCGCCGGGCCATGCCGCCCAAATCCAGCTCCTTCTCTACCATGTGGACCTCGAACCCCTGGTTGGCCAGAGCAAGGGCGCTGTTCATTCCGGCTACGCCCCCACCTACTACCAGCGCCGCCTTGTCGACCGGCAGTTCGAATTCCTCCAGGGGCTCCAGGCCGACGGTCCGGGCCACGGACATCCGGATGATGTCCTTCGCCTTCTGGGTCGCTTCTTCCTTCTGCTTGGAATGAACCCAGGAGCAGTGCTCCCGGATGTTGGCCATGTCGAAGAAGTACTGGTTGATTCCCCCTTCACGCAGGGTGTCCCTGAAGAGCGGTTCGTGGGTCCGGGGTGTGCAGGCGGCCACCACCACCCTGTTGAGCCCCTTTTCCCGGATGGTGTCGGCGATCTGCGCGGCCGCGTCGGTGGAGCAGATGAAAAGGCCCTCTTCGGCGTGGGCGACATGGTCCAGGCCCTTGGAATACTCCGTCACCTCGGGGATGTCCACGACTCGGCCGATGTTCGCCCCGCAGTGACAGGTGAAGACGCCGACCTTGATCTCCTCTTCAGCGACGTCTCTTTCCTCTGGATAGACCCTTTCGGTGTCCAGCTTGCCCCTCCGGGACTTGAGGAGCGCTCCAGCCAGGGCGTTGGCCCCGCTGGCAGCAATCACCGACTCGGGGATGTCCATGGGGCCCTGAAAAGCGCCGCTGACGAACACCCCCGGGCGGGTGGTTTCGATGGGATTGACCGGGTTGGTTTTGCAGAAGCCGTGGGCGTTTAGCTCGATGCCGAACTGCTCGGCCAGGTGCTCCACGTTGGCTGGCGGGCCCAACCCGACACCCAGCACCACCAGGTCGAACTCTTCCTCTTTGACGCCCTCCTGTTCCGTGGCGTAGCGGATCGTCACGTTCTTCGTTTCCGGGATCTCCCGTCCGATCTCCACGTAGCTCCGAATGAACTCCACCCCGGGGAGGTTCCTGGCTCTCTGGTAGAAGCGTTCGAAGTCTTTGGCGTACGAACGGATGTCGTTGTGGAAGACGACGGCCTCGGTATCGGCGTCATGGTCCTTGGCCAGGATTACCTGTTTCTGGATGTACGAGCAGCAGACCGACGAACAGTAGCTGTGGCCGCCTTCCAGGACCTGCCGGGACCCGACGCAGTGGATCCAGGCGATCTTGTGAGGGTGCTCGTTGTCCGATGGGCGACGGATTTCACCCTCGTGGGGCCCGGTGGCACACATGAGCCGTTCGAAGTCGAGACTGGTCACCACGTTTTCGAGGGTCCCGTAGCCGTAGTCGCCCCGCACCTTGGGATCGAAGACCCCGTAGCCGGGAGAGAGGACGATGGCTCCTACCTTTACGACTTGCTTCTGAGGTTTCTGATGAAGATCGATGGCCTGGTTCTTACAGACAGACCGGCAAATGGAGCACTTCTCGTCTTGCAGGTAGAGGCAGGCGTCGTCGATGTAGGGGACCAGCGGAACGGCCTGGGAGAAGTAGATGTGGGTGGCCTTGTTTTCCGACAGTTCCTGGTTGAACGGATCGGGAATGTGGATGGGACAGTATTCCACGCAGGTCGTGCAGCCCGTGCAGATGTCTTCGTTGACGTATCGGGGCTTCCTGGTCAGGGTGACCTCGAAATCCCCGGCCTGGCCCTCGACCGTGTCGACTTCCGTATAGGTCAGGATCTCGATGTTGGGGTGCCGGTCGCATTCGATGAACTTCGGGGACTCGATGCACATGGAGCAGTCGTTGGTGGGAAAGGTCTTGTCCAGCTGGGCCATCTTTCCGCCGATGGTCGGGTCCTTCTCCACCAGGTAGACCTTGTATCCCGATGTGGCCAGATCGAGGGCGGCTTGGATGCCGCTGATGCCGCCACCGACGACCATGACGTCCCCAAAAGTGTTGCCGGCGTCCGTCATGGCGCCTCTCCGTCCCCCTGGGGTGTCCCTCCATTCGCCTGAAGCGCTTCCTGGATGAGCTCGGTGATGTCCTTGATCTTCGGTGCGTCCTCATCCAGGGCCAGCCTGCTCTCCTCGAAGTTGCTGATGCAATAGGGGCAGGAGGTTGCCAAAACCTCTGCGCCGACCTCTTTCGCCTGCGCCACCCTCAGGTCGGAAAAGCGTTCCTCCTTCGGAGTCTCCGCCCAGATCCTGCCGCCCCCTCCCCCACAACAGAGGCTGTCCTCTCGGGAGTCGGGCATCTCAACCAGCTCCAGGCTGGGCAGTTGCTTCAAGAGGTCCCGGGGCTGCTCATAGATGCCGTTGTGCCGGCCCAGGTAGCAGGGGTCGTGGAAGGTGACCTTCTTCTTGACGTCCCCTTTCAGCTCCAGTCGCCCCTCCTCGATCAGCTCCACCAAGAACTGGGAGATGTGGACGACCTCGAAGTTCACCATGAACTCCGGATACTCGTTCTTGAAGGTGTGATAGCAATGAGGGGACGAGACGAGGACCCTCTTCACTCCTTTATCGATGAGAGCCTTGATGTTCTCCTTGGCCAGGGCCTTGAAGACCTCCTCGTTGCCCGTCTTACGGATGCTCTCGCCGCAGCAGCTTTCCTTACTGCCCAGGATCCCGAAATCGACGCCGGCTCTCTTGAGAATCTCGGCGGTGGCCACCGCCACCTTCTGCATCCTCGGGTCGTAGGCGTAGTAGCACCCTACGAAAAACAGGACCTCCATCCCCTCGGTGAAGGGCTTCAGGGAGAGGCCGTTCGCCCAAGCATCCCGTTTTTCTCTCTCTTCGCCCAAGGGGTTGCCGTCACTGCCGAGGCTGCTGCCGGCCGTGCGAAAGGCACTCACGGAGTTGGGGAAGACATCGTATTCGGTAGCGATCCTTCGGATGGCCACCCCCACGTCGATCTGGTCAACGCCTCTGGGGCAGTGGGAGGGGCAGCGACCGCAGGTGGTGCAACGCCAGATTTCATCCAGCTCGATCTCCGGGAGCCCGAGGGCGGCCTGCCACATGATCTTGCGGATGCTGAACGGCCGCACCTTGTTCCAGGGGCAGACGACGTCGCACTTTCCGCACTGATAGCAGTACGTGAAGGCCTCGCCACCGGCGTCCTTGATCTCGTGGACGATCTCCGCGAAGGGGGTGACGGTCTCCACGCCGGTCAGGCTCCAGGGCCCTTCTTGGCCAGTCTGCCCATGGCGTCCATCACCTTGTCCCAACCGTGTCGGTTCGCCAGTGCCTCCAATCCCTCATCCACCTCTTCCGGCTTCGCAACTTCTTCCACCTCCTCTTCCCGCTCCTCGTAGATCAGCGCGTCCGCCAAACACCACTGAACGCAGAGGGGCTCCTCCAGGGTGGGATCGGTCTCACACATGTCGCACTTCAGCGGCAGGTCGGAATCGGGTTCCTTGAAAATATCCCGGGACGGGCAGGAGGCCCGGCAGAAGGCGCACTCTTCGTATTCTTTGCCGTCGATGATGTACTTGTCCCTGCCGGCGCATTCGGCCGCCGTGTACTCACCAGCAAAGACGGGAACGTAGATGTCGGAGAGGGGCTCGCGGATTACCCGGACGCGGGCCCTGGCCGGATTGGTGCTGCTGAACCTCGGCTGGGAGTGATGGGCAGCGCAGATGACCTCACAGGCCCGGCAGCCGTTGCACTTATCCACGTCGATCCGGATGTTCTTGACGACCTTCACCTTCTTCTCGGCCGTCACGGCGCAGTTCCTTCGCTCGTGGCCGCGTGGACCGGCTCCTTCTCACCCTCCCTCAAGATCCCCATCCGAACGAACTCTTCGTACACATAGTCCAGATCCAGTTCGCGGAGGG
Organism: Gemmatimonadota bacterium; assembly: GCA_039589815.1. Lineage (GTDB taxonomy): Bacteria > Gemmatimonadota > Gemmatimonadetes > Longimicrobiales > Gaopeijiaceae > JABDNZ01. The sequence continues at coordinate 4,290 of JBDHGR010000060.1, forward strand.
TTTCCCGAGTCGGGATCCCCTCGTTGTTCCACCCCTTGTATTTGTAGTACTCGTCCAGAAGCTTGGCCTCGAGCTCGGGGAACCTCCTCTTCCAGTGGTCCTCGGGAGGCTTCTCGTCCGCTCGGCGCATACCCCTTCGCAGGTTGTTGGCCCTGACCAGATTCCGGTTCCTCTTGGTCAGATGGACCAGTGCGTCTTCATCCAGGTCCAGTCCGGCCCCGGACGAGATCAGCCCCGGCAAATTGTGGATGTGGAAGGGAGGCTTCAGGGGGAAGGACGAAAGCCCGGCGCACATTCCGGTACTGTCGTCGATGTAGTGCATCCTCTCCTGCCAGTCCACGATCTCACAGGTAGCATCAGCAGGCGGGTAGTTGGGAATCGACTTCTCTCCCCGCAGTTCCCACTCCACGAACCACTCCTTGAACTTCTCATGAGGAACGTGGGGCCAGTCCTCCACGAAGGCCTCCTGCTCCTCCCGGGTGGGGAAGGGGGCCTGAGGATAATTCCCCTCGATCTGGGTGATGTTGGCCTTCTCGCCGGTGCAGTACATGAGGAAGTAGATGGGGTTCAGCATGCCCAGCTTGAGGGGGAGTTGCTCCGTCTTCTTGATGTTGTTGTGAGCGTACTCCTCCGCTCCCTTCCCGATGGCCTTGGCCGCCCAGTACGTGCCATCGGCCAGTACGTCCCCGATTCCATCCCTTCTCACGATGCTGTCCAGGAGCCAGTAAAAACGCAGGTTATTGTCGGTTGGAAACCCCGGCATGTCTTCCTTGGTCAGAATGCCGGCTTCAAAGAGTTCGATGGCGAAAGCCATGGTCTGTGGGCAGGAGAAGGCGTCTACTCCGTATTCCGTAGCCCTCTGGGCCATCCTCAAGCCGAAGTCCAGATCCTCATAAGCCGCCATCGTATAGGTCAGCTTGGAGAAACACTTCATCATGTAGGAGCAGAACCGCTTGTCTACGGCGATGGATGCGCCGCACTTCATGGGACAGTTGTGACAGCTCAGGAGCCGGGTGCGCATGGTCTCCATGGTGTCCGTCCATTCCTCCTGGATCTCATCGGTCCAGAAGTCCCGCCTCCGCTCCCGAGCATTGCCCCACATGAAGTTCTCGGTGTGCCACTTCTCGTCGTGGATCGCCATCTCCTGTGGCGACCCGAGCCCGGCCAGAATCGGCATGACGTTGGGAATAGGGTTCTTGTCCCGGTTCTCGATGTACTTCAGCGCTTCGTTGCAGTGCTCGATGAAATCCAGGGGGCGGGCGATGTGGATGTCCTTCGTTCCGCGGACGGCGATGGCCTTCAGGTTCTTGTCCCCCATGATGGCTCCCACTCCCAGCCGGCTGGCGCTAGCCCGGTCCTGCTCGATGGAAGCGAAAAAGACTCTGTTCTCACCAGCCAGGCCGATGGAAGCCACCGGCACGTGCTGGTCCTTGAGCTCCTGGCGTATGTACACCGCCGTTTCGAGGGTTCCCAGGCCCCAGATGTGGGTGGCGTCCCTGATCTCCACCTTGTCATCATCAATCCAGAGGTAGACCGGTTCCGGGGATTTACCGCGGATCACCACCTTGTCATAGCCGGCGTGTTTGAGCGCCGGCCCCCAGAATCCGCCCATCATGGAGAACGCCATCAGCCGGGTCTGGGGGGAGATGGTGGAGACGATGGTTCGGTTGCAGCCGGGGGCAGGGGTGCCGGCTAGAAGACCCGTCCCGAACACCAGGAGGTTTTCGGCCGAAAAGGGCTCGACCTCAGGGCCGACCCTGTCCCACATCAGTCTGGCGTTGGTGCCGAGGCCGCCAAGGTGAAGCTCGGTCAACCCCGGGTCGGTGGGCACCCGTTCGATATTTCCCCTGGTGAGATCGACTTCCAGGTTGAAACCCATCTCCGCATATCTCATTCGTTCCCCCCGTCGTCTCCGTTGGAGGTGGAAGCGAAGTACCCGTCGAGGAAGAGAGCAGTCTGTTGGGCGGCAAGATCATCGAGGCTCATCCGGCTTCGCCCGGCGTCGTACCACTGGTAGAACCAGTTGATCATCCCGAAGAGGTTTGCGGTGGCAATCCAGGAGTCGGGTTGGTGGCCCTGCTCTGGTTGGAGCCCTTTGACGAGGTTGTGGAACGCCTCGAAGTAGGAGCGGCGGCGTTCGTGGACGGCGTCATAGGCTTCGCCCTCCAGGGTTTCCAGCTCCCGGGCGCAAACCTTCAGCTCGTGCATGTTCTCGCCGAAGTGGCGGACATGATTCCGCACCGCCGTGGCGAGACGCACCCGCGGATCGGAGACCCCTTCGAGACTCCTGTTGAGGCTCCGAAGCAAGGAGTCGAAGGTGTGGTATTGGATCCAGTAGAGGAGTTCTTCTTTCCCTGCTACGTAGTTGTAGATGCCGGCGGGACTGACCTGAGCCTCAGCGGCGATGCGCCTCATGGAGGCGCCGTCATAACCGGTCCGTGAGAAAACCCGTGCCGCCGACTCCAACAGATGAAGCCGCTTGCCATCGAAGCCAGGAGTCCGGTTCTGTGCGGTATTGAGTTTTAGCATCGTCTTACGTACGAACGTTCGTTCGTACGCCTCCAGAAGGAATAATACGGGGTAGGAGGGGGGTGGGCAAGAAGAAATATTCCTGGTGATGAAAGGCGGTTATGTTCTCCCATGAGGTGCGGCACTACACTGTCAACGGCCCTGCCATGATCCATAATCGAAGTGGGGCCCCTCATCCCATTACCGCCACGGATTGCCATGCCGGAAGACGACGTAAGGATGCGGGGATTCATGGAGAAGACGGACCTCGAATCCGCCCAGGAGATGCTGCGCTCGTGCATCGAACCGCTCCCGGAGGAGCCCGTTCCCCTGCAGGAGGGCCTGGGCCGAACGCTGGCCCGGGATATCATCTCGACCGAAGAAGTGCCGGCGTTCGACAAGAGCGCCATGGATGGCTACGCCCTCCGGGCCGCCGAGACCTTCGGTGCAAGCCCCACGGACCCGGTCTCCTTCAGAGTGGTGGGTGAGATCTTCCCCGGAGAGCCGGGGAACCTGGAAGTTGGCCCGGGGGAGGCGGTACGCATCATGACGGGTGGAGCGTTCCCAAAGGGGGCCGATGCGGTGCTCATGGCGGAGTACGCCGTCGATGGCGGCGATGTGGTGTTGGCCCAAAGCTCGGTCGTTCCCGGGCGGAACGTGGCCAAGGCCGGAGAGGACGTTCAGAAGGGCGACCGGGTCTTGGAACGTGGACGTATTCTGAGGCCTCAGGACCTGGGCGTGGCCGCGTCCATCAAGACGGTGGAGCTTCCTGTGACCCGGCACCCCGTGGTGGGCATTCTCTCCACAGGCGACGAGCTGGTCGAGCCCGGGTCGGCCGACGCCGGCCGCCGGGGCCGGGTGGTCAACTCGTGCCGCTACATGCTGGAGGGGCTGGTCACCCAAACCGGTGGCACGGTTCGATGGGTGGGCACTCTGGCCGACGACCGTGAGGTGCTGCGAGGAGCCCTCGAGGCTTTCGACGGCGACCTGCTGCTGACTACCGGCGCCACGTCGGTCGGCAAGGAAGACTATCTGCCAGGCCTCCTTGCCGAGCTTGGCGAACTCCTGGTCCACGGCGTCAACATCCGGCCTGCGTCGCCCCTGGCCTTTGGCCGGTTGGGGAAAGCCCTGGCGGTACTCCTGCCCGGCAATCCGGTGGCGGCCATGGTGGGATTCGACGTTTTCGCCCGGCCCGCCTTACAGCTCCAGCTAGGTCAGCGGGAAGGTCGACGGAACCGGCGCGTCCGGGGACGCATCAGGCGCAAGCTCGCATCGGCACTCAACCGTACCGACTTCGTCCGGGTGCAGCTCATTGGGGAAGGGGAGGTCGAGCCTCTCAGGTCCGGTGGCGCCGGCGTGCTCACCTCGGTGACACGGGCCGACGGCTTCGTCATAGTGCCGCGGGATGACGAGGGGCTCGAGGCTGGTACGGAGGTGGAGGTATTCCTTTACTGAGGTGGCTCATCGCCTTCCACCGATCCCCCTCCCAACAGAGCCAGGCCGCAAGCCATGAGCGGCAGGAACATGGTGAGGATGACAGGCCAGGCGTTCATCCGCGATTGGAAAGCCTCGTAAAGGTCGAAGGCAAAGAACACGAAGAGTCCGAACAATACCAGCGCGGCGCCGGTTGCCCGGGGCCAGCGATGGACCGTCCATGCCAGCCCGAAAAAGGGCACCACCACCAAAGCTTCCATAAAAAGCATGCCGGGCTCGGCCATGTGAGAGAGAACAACGAACAGGAGCCAGAAGGAGCCGAAGGCCAGGAGGATTCCAGAGGTGGCTTTTTTCGCGTCCCAATACCCGAACAGTGCGCTGAGCAACCACACCACGATGAGTAGAATCAGAATCATGCTCACGGCCATGGCCAGCTCGCTGTCCAGGTTGGCGGTTCCGCGTTGGGCAACCGCCAACCACACGGAGACAAAGAGGCCCGCTGCCAGGTAGGCCCGGTAACCGGCGGCTCGGGAGGCTTCCCTCTGAAACTCATCCTGATCGTTCAGAACGCCAACCTCCCGCAGGGCTCCGGGGCCGAACACACCGGCACCGAAAACCAGCAGGAATACCATGTCCACCGAGACCGCCAACACGGCCCCAAGCACTACCAGGACGCTGGCGAAGAGAGTGACCCTGGAGAGGCCCGTGCGCCGGTCGGTTTTGGGGCTTGATGAATTCAAGAGGATTCCTCCTGGTCGTCCAGCTCAAAGAGATCCTCCACCGCCACCCCCAGCTCACGGGCCAAACGCAAGGCCAGCTCGACGGTGGGCTTGTACTTGCCCTTCTCGATGGAATGGATGGTTTGCCGTGTGACCCCCACCCGATCGGCTAGCCCGCCTTGGGTCATCCCATCCGCTTGAAGGCGGTAGCGACGAAGATGATTGAGTACCTGTCCGGTGAGTCCCATGGGCCAAAAGTACAGGACGCTTTACTTAATGTCAAGCGTGCTGTACTTGATGGAATGAAGCGCCTGATGCCGGGTTGCATCCTTGCTTCTTGCCCACGGTTTTGGTCCACGTCTCTGGCCCACGGTTCTGGCCCACGTTTCTGGCCCACGTTTCCCTGGCCCGCCTTCCCAGGCCAGCCCTACCTTTCAATCATCCCCAAGGTCCCCTTGGCCTCCTGTCCGGATGCACGTCATGAAGACCCAGATCTGTGTTGCCCTCACTCTCCTTCCCGGTCTACTGCTGGCCCCCTTCGCCGCGAAGGCCCAGGTCTCTCAATCGTCGAGCCCGCTCTCCGATATTCCGGTGAGGGAGGTCACCGTCTTCAAGGACGGGCATGCGTTCGTCCTTCACGACGGGGCCGTGCCGGTGAACGACGGCGGGAACGTGGTCCTGGATTACCTGCCCAATCCGGTGATTGGCACGTTCTGGCCCTTCTCTGCCGACGAGAACGCCAGGCTTACCTCTGTTGTGGCGGGCCGGCACAAGGTCTGGGTCGACCGCACAGCCCTCAACCTGAGGGAATTGATCGAGGCCAACGTGGGCCGGGATGTGGTCGTCCGAGAGGCCGGGAGCTCCGGACCTCTGGAGTACCCGGCGACGATCATCGATGTCCCGGCACAGAGCGGCGAGGAGCAGGAGGCCCTGGATCCTTCCCAATCGGGTGAGAAGGTGAGCGTGAAGGGCAGTGTCGTCTTGCTGCGTACCGAAGCGGAGGTAAAGGTCGTCGCTATCGACCGCATCCTGGGAATCAGCTTCACCGAATCCTACGACGGACTCCTCTCCCGGGAGGAGTTCCGCGGCACGCTGACCCTGGCCCTGGATTGGTCCGGCGGCCGCCCCCGGCCAAACGCTTCAGTTGGCCTGCTCTATCTTCAACGCGGCATCCGCTGGATTCCGAACTACAAGGTCGATATCGACGGAGACGGCGAGGCCGTGGTGAGCCTCCAGGCAACCCTGGTCAATGACCTTGCCGACCTGGAGGACGTGACCGTCCACCTGGTCATCGGCGTGCCGCGGTTCGTGTTCCAGGACACCCCGGATCCCATCGCACTTCAAGAGGCCGCCGCGGAACTGTCTCAGTACTTTCGCCGGGACAACCAGACCGCCCTGGGGTTCTCCAATGCGATCATGACCCAGGCTCCCATGATGGAAGGAGAGTTCCGGCAAGCTCCTGCGGGGTCAGGCGCGGAACCAGGACCGGAAGTGGTGGGAGGAGCGGAGAACGAAGACCTTTTCGTATTCACAGTGGAGCATGTGACACTGAAAAAGGGCCAGCGAATGGTGCTACCAGTGAGCGAATACGAGCTGCCCTACAAAGACGTGTTCGCCCTGAGCATCCCCTTCACCCCTCCGCCCGAGGTGTGGAGGAACTTCAACACCGGCCGGCAGACGGAAATGGCACAGATCCTCGGGGCCCCCAAGGTGATGCACAAGATCCGCCTCACAAACGAAAGCGACCATCCGCTGACCACGGCCCCGGCACTCATCCTTGCCGACGATCGCCTCCTGGCCCAGGGCATGATGCGATATGCGGCTCCCGGCGCCGACACGGATCTGGAGATCACCAATGCCGTGGACATCCAGGTGAAAAAGAAGGACAACGAGACAGGACGGGTCCCCAACGCCACCATCTGGCAGGGGGACCAATACGGGCGTGTCGATCTGGCTGGGACCATCACCCTCACCAGCTACCGTGATGCTCCGCTGACCCTGGAGGTTACCCGCCATGTCCTGGGCAACGTGGCTTCTGCCGGGAGCGGAGGGGAGATCGAGATGGTCAACCTCTTCGAAGATCCCTCCTTCGCCGAGGGTGCGGGGCCGTTTCCAACTTGGTGGGGTTGGTTCTCCTGGCCCTGGTGGTGGCACCACTTCAACAGCGTCGGCCGGATCACCTGGACGGTGGATCTCCAACCCACCGAACCGCTGGAGCTGGCCTACACCTGGAACTACTTCTGGAGGTGATGGGGGCTCAGGCGAGCCTCCGCCCTGAGCTGCAACCGGCGGCAGGCCTCGACCGCTCCCACCGACCGCAGTTGCTCGGGTGAGGAAAAGCCTCTGTTACGTGGACTCCGGGCTCTCCCGCAGTCGGTATACTCTGATGTGTTCGACTCCCTGGTCATTCCGCCAAACTCCGGTGACCCGGTCCTTGGCGATGCTGAGAACGGTGAACCCCCCCGGGGTCTCCACCTGTCCCAACCACTCTCCCTGTGCATCGAACACATCCCATGTAGCGGGCCCCAGGACGCGCGAAGAATAGAGTCGTGTCCAAACCGTGCCATCGGACGCGGCAAGGACCCGGGAGTAGGCCGGCAACCGTGCGGGCACCTCGGGGTGATCAAGAGCCGTCAGGTAGTCTGCACGCCCCGACTCCGGGATGTACTCTTCGGTGAAGGCCCTGTAGGCTTCGAAGTCGGACTCGGAAACACCTCGGGGATTGCGGGCGATGCCATAGATCGCCGTGACCTGCCCTGCCTCGAAGACGCGGATTCGATATTCAGACCCGGCCACGAGGTGGACCTTGTCCCCGTGAACCTCAAAGCCGGCATTCGTCGTGAAGGGAATAGGGACCTGGTTTCGCCCCGTCCACAGCCACAGGGGACCGAGTGCCCCTGCCACGAGGACTTGTGTCGAATCCCTCATGTTGACGCGAACCAGACGTACGGAGTCGCCGAGGATGTCGCCAGGCTCCAGGGATATGGCCGAGAGGATCCGTGGGATCTGACCGAGGAGGGAGCCATCCTGGAACATGTCGGTTGCGCGGATGGGTGGATCGTCTCCGGAGGGAAGCCGTTGTGTTCGGACCAATTCTCCTTCAGCATCGAATACCGTCAGGCGCGCGATGGCATCATCCCAAGCGGCGATGCTATCACCATGAAAAGTCCCCAGCAGGCGGAGCCTGAGGAATTCCCCCGGGCCTTCACCGCTTCCCCCTAGAGTCTTCCAATGGGAACCGTCGGAATGGAAGACCCTGAGTTCTGCAGATTGTCCGTCGGCGACCCACAACCGGTCCTCTTGATCAACCACCACGTTTTGGATTCTGAAGAACTGGACTGGCCCGGAAACATCGTCACCGCCAAAGGTCAACAGCGGCTCTGGGTCGACCTCTGCGAAGATTTTCGGAACGTCCGCATTCAAGGTCAGACGCACACCCGCACTGTCCGTGATCGTAACCGGACCATCGGAGGCGACCTCACACCCGGTTAAGCCCAGGAATAGTAGGCTCAGAAGGAACAAAATCAGGCTCATGGGCCAATCCGCTTTCGGTTTCTACCCCTCCGAGCTCCACGGCAACGTGTGTTCATCGTTGAAGGCTGTGGCCGGTTCTAGCGCCAACCCTGATTTCGCGATGGCAAGGGAAGCCGCTGCGGATCCGGCTCCGAGGCCCATCGCTACACCCACGAACACTGCGCCAACACCCAGGCCGGCCTGACCCTGGGCGATGGGAGGCAGCACGATCGCAAGCGAAGAAACCGCACCGGCCAGCGCACCCCATAGGGCGAATCTCCCCTTCTTGAGGTTCGGAAGGTCCCGTTTTCGCTCCGCGGCCATCAGGACAACCGAAAAGACGCTTCCGGTCGCGAACCCGATGACTGCCCCTATAAGCCCGTTGGTGAGCGCGGCCTGGAGTGCGATGCCGATCCGTGAGACTCCCGGAGGGAAGTCCGGGATGAACGAAACCAACAGTCCGCCGGTGACACCCAGCACGATCCCCCAAGGAATCGCCCATGTGACGCCCATGCCCACCATCCCCCGTAGTTTCCGGAGGACCATTCTTAACACGTTCATCCTAAACTCCTACCCGGAGGCGTCATCATTTCCGAACCCGTCCGAGAGACCAGGACCGGAACCAGGAGAGTCAGACTCCATGGCTTCTCGCAATCCTTTTCATCAATTGAACCTGGCCCGCGTGGTATGTGTCGTGCAAAACCACCCCTGTGATCAGATCTGCAAAGGTCGTTTGGCCCTCCCCAGGTGCGCGGTCGTCAAGCCGATCCGGGTTGAAGCGCGCCAACTCTTCTACCAGTAGGTCAT
>JBDHGR010000061.1:0-13260 GCA_039589815.1 Gemmatimonadota bacterium
GGGATCCGAAGGGAAGGGGAGGACGAGGGCGTAATCCTCGAAAAGGGCTTGGGTTTCCTCGAGAAGATCCTGATCGACCAACACTCTCTGGCCCGAGGACGTTGGGCGAGAATGCTCGTCGCCGTTCTGGGGACAGAGGGCTACTCCTTCGGCGCGGGAATCGACGAAAACACCGCTTTGGTCGTGGAGGGGGACTCGGCTTGGGTGGCGGGAGCGGCTGGGGTGGCGTTTCTGGATACCCGAGATGCCGTTGCGGAGCCGCAAGGGAGGGGAGCAGCAGGGATCACCCTGAGCCTTCTCGGTCCAGGAGACCGAGTCGACTTCAGGGACGGAAGGATCCGGTTCAACCCGGACAAGCCGGTGGTGGACCCGACGGGTGCGGCGTCTGACAGCCTGGGAAACCTCGATGACCTGGATCTTTTCGGCCGATGGGAGTTCCTCCGATTCATTGCCATGACGGCCCTTTCCTCCGAGTCCGAGTTCACCCTGAACCAGGAAGGCTTCAACTTCGTTTTCGAAAAGGGACCCGGTTTCCAGGCGAGAGCCTGGGAGGGACTGGGGCCAGGCGGAACCTCCCGCGGGCTCTCGGTGGGCCCGTTCATTTTCAGCTTCTCCAGGACCGGCTCGGGCTGAGGCCTCGAGCCGTTTTTGTCCCCCCTCCGGCCCCGAGTGATTTTTTTCACTCAACGCATAGCGGGGCCGCCATAACCCAGCTAAGTTGACATCTAGGTGTGTGAAGAAAAGTCGAGAACCATCCAGAGATTCGAGCTTTCGGGCGCAATCGGGATGCCCACCCTGCTAGCTACGAAGTTTTTTTTCTGACCAATCCGACCGATTTACATATCTGGAGGACAGTCAATGGCAAGCCTCAAGGAAGTACTCGCGAAACAGGTCCCCGAGATCCAATCCGAGATCAGGAGTCTCGTGAAAGGGCATGGGGACAAGGTCGTTTCCGAAGTCACCCTCAAGCAGGTGTACGGCGGGATGCGGGGTGTGAAGGGCCTGGTTTGTGATACCTCAATGGTGGACCCCATCGATGGGCTCATCATCCGAGGCATTCCCCTGGCCGAGGTCACGGACCGCTTCGCCGAGGAGATCTTCTACTGCCTCTGCACCGGGGAGCTCCCTGAGGGTGAGGACGTGGAAGCCCTCAGGGCCGATTTCGCGTCGAGAGCCGAGCTGCCGGGTTTCGTGATCGACGTGCTGAAGGCTCTTCCCAAGAGCGCCCACCCCATGGCCATGCTCATCACGGGCATCATGGCGCTGGAGGACATCTCGTACTTCCGGAAGAGGTACGACGAGGGCATGACCCGGGACGAGATGTGGGAGGCAGCTCTGGAGGACAGCCTCACGCTTCTGGCCAAGCTTCCGGCTTTGGCCTCGGCAGTCTACCGCATCAAGTACGACAAGGGTGACCTCATTCCCCCCGATCCCAGCTTGAACTGGGGCGCGAACTTCGCCCACATGCTGGGGAACGACGATCCTGATTTCTACGATCTCATGCGCCTCTACATGGTCCTCCACTGTGACCATGAGGGTGGGAACGTCAGTGCCTTTACGGCTCACGTGGTGGGTTCGGCTCTGTCCGATCCGTACTACGCGGTGGCCGCTGGGCTCTCGGGCCTGGCCGGACCGCTTCACGGATTGGCGAACCAGGAGTGCCTCAAGTTCATCCACGGGATCGTCGAGAGGTATGACGGTGCCCCCACGGAAGAGCAGATGAAGGATTACGCCTGGGAGGTTCTGAACAGCAAGCGTGTGGTTCCTGGTTATGGCCACGCCGTTCTGCGGGCGACGGACCCCCGGTTCACAGCCTTCCATGCCTTCGGTGAGGCCCACTTCCCGGATGACCCGGTCTTCAAGACGGTTTCCACCGCGTTCAGGGTCATTCCCGACGTGCTGAAAGAGCACGGGAAGGCCGCCAATCCGTATCCGAACGTGGACGCCGGTTCAGGAGCGCTGTTGTACTACTACGGGATCACGGAGATGGAGTTCTACACCGTGTTCTTCAGTGTCTCCCGGGCCATGGGCCTCCTCTCCCAGCTCATCCTGAGCCGGGCCTGGTGGGAGCCCATCACGCGGCCGAAGTCCCATACCACCGACTGGTACAAGGACTTCGCAGGAGAGTAGGATCCGTTCCTGAGACCCTGATGGCCCTAGCCACCTGAGGGGGGACTTCAGAAAAAGCTGCCTCGGCGGGGAACAATCTCGCCGGGGTGGTTTTTTTGTTCTATGCTGGGTTTGCCACCCCCCCGAAAAACACCGGAGGACCGAACCATGGCCGAAGGCCGCCAGATTCCCGAAGCAACCCACGAACACCGACTCCTCAAGGAACACGTAGGCACCTGGAAGGTGGCCTGCACCTACTTCATGGATCCGACCAAACCCCCCATGGAGGTCACGGCAACCGAAACCATCGAGATGCTCGGTGAGTTCTGGACCCGTTCCGTCTTCAGGGCCGATATCGGTGGGTTCATGATGGAAGGCAGCGCGACGGTGGGATACGATCCCGAGAAGGGGAAATGGGTCTCCACCTGGATCGACAACGGTATCCCTTTCCTCTTCTACTTCGAGGGCGACCTGGACGAGTCGATCGGGGCCTTGGAGATGACCGGTACGGGGCCCAGTCCCATTGACGGTGGGCCGACTACCTACCGGACCGTGGAGACGGTGATCGGCCCAGATGAACGGACGGTAGATCTGTTTTTCACCCTCCCCGCCGGGGACGAAGTGCAGATGTTCGCCTACACCTACACACGGGAGGGGTAGAAATGGGGTTGGATCCCCTGCGTTTGGAGCCCGACCTCCTCGATCGCCTTGCCGGTGCGGAAGACCCGGCCCTCCGATTCAAGGTCCTGACGGAGCTGTTGGACCGAGATGAAGCCGACCCGGAAGTGGTGGCGGCCCGCCGGTCGATCCCGGACCAGCCGTGGATCAGGAGAACGTTGGAGGCTCACCACGGGGATGGCACCTGGGGTCCCAGCTTCGGCAGCTCCTACGATGGCACGAGTTGGGTGCTCTACCACCTGAGTGAAATGGGGGCCCCGGCCTCGTTGGAACCAATCCAAAAGGGGATCGACGTCCTGAAAGCAGAAGCCAAACCGGTGATGACCCTTCGGGGGAGGCGGGCCCGGCTCTTCCAGGGCTGTGCCGACGGGTTCTACTGGACGTTTCCCACCGCCTGTTTCTCCAGCCGGGCGGCCACGGCCCTGATTCGCTACGGGCATCGTTCTCACCCGGTAACGCAAGGCGCCCTGAGCGCCTGTCGGACCCTCCTGGATCCGGAGGAGGGGTTCGATTGTTTTGTCATGGATGATTCACTCCTCCCCGCTTGCTTCATGTCCGTTCCCAGTGTTCTGAAGGCCTTCCTCGCGATTCCAGCCGGGGAGAGGAGCACCGAAGATCGAGGCCTCATTCATCAGATGGTGGGGCTTCTCAAAAAGCGACACCTCTACCGTTATGTGGCGAAGGACAGCCGGGAGTGGCAGGAGTGGGGCCAGAAGGCCGGGGCCCAGCAGAGGAGGGAAGAGAGCCCGAAATGGCTAGCGGCAGGTAGGGCAGACCCCCGCCGCGAGAAAGCGGGATGGCTCCGCTTCAGCTTCCCTCACAGCTACAACTCGGACCTGTTGGAGGTTGTGCTCCTCCTCGGTGAAGCCGGGGCCGAATACGACGGGGTGATCGAGGAAGGGCTCCGCATCATCCTCTCCAAACGTGGGAGGGACGGAATGTGGGAGATGGTGGGGGGGTTGAACGGAAAGATGCACGCAGACCTGGACGAGAGAGGCGCCCCCAGCCCGTGGATCACCCACAGGGCGCTGCTGGCCTTCAAGCGGTTTGGCCTCCTGGAATCCTGACGGGTCCCCTGGATTTCGGACGGATCCAGCATCGGTTCTTCCGTGCCTGGAACCCGGGGGGGGGTCCGAACGGGGCGGAAGGCCGGCTAATCAAAACTGTGGAATCATGGGGAGAACGGAATAAGCTTTAATAATACCGTTCTTTCTTCCGATCTGCGCCAAACTCCCTTCGACATGGAGGTGGATCATGAGGCGCTTCTTCGCAGTTTTGGCCCTGGTAACCCTCTCGTCCGCCTGTCAGGACACCACCGGCCCCGAGACCCCGGACCTCGCTCCGGTGGCCTCCCTCCAGGAAACGCAGCTTCGGCCCGAGGTGATCCCGGACCGCTACATCATCCAACTCCAGGAGAGAGTGAGGGACGTTCAGGGGTTCGCAAGGGGTGTAACAACCTCTCCCGGTGCGGCCCTCCACCACGTGTACACACACGCCCTCCGAGGCTTCGCCGCCACTCTCCCATCCCAGGCGGTAGAGGCGCTCCGCCGGAATCCCAATGTGGCGAGTGTGAGCCCGGACATCATGGTTCACGCTGTCGAGTCGGGCTCCGAGAGTGCGGCCAGCTGGGGGCTCGACCGCATCGATCAACCCTTTCTGCCCCTGGATGGCGAGTACTCCTATTCCACCTCGGGTGAACTGGTTCATGCTTACATCCTGGACACCGGAATCCGGGCCAGCCACGTCGAGTTCGGTGGACGGGCAAGTGTGGCCTTCGATGCGGTCGGGGACGGTTTGAACGGGTACGACTGCCACGGACATGGTACTCATGTGGCGGGAACCGTGGGCGGGGCCACCTACGGTGTGGCCAAAGACGTCACCCTCCACGCCGTCAGGGTGCTGGGCTGTGACGGGAGCGCACCCTCCAGCACGATCGTGGCCGGGATCGATTGGGTCACCCAGAATCACATCAAACCGGCGGTGGCGAACATGTCCCTGTCCGGGTATTGGATCCTGGCCATTTTCGGCATGGACTCACCCATGGATGTCGCGGTTCGAAACTCCGTAGCAGCCGGTGTGGCATATTCCCTCGCAGCTTCCAATGAAAATGACGACGCTTGCATGTACACGCCGGCCCGTGCTCCGGAAGGGATGACCGTGGGTGCGACAACCCAGTATGACGTGCGGGCGTCCTTTTCGAACTGGGGCTCTTGCGTAGACTGGTTCGCACCGGGGGTAAGCATCCTCTCGGCCTGGAATGACAGCGATACGGGCAGCCGCTCCGCCAATGGAACCTCCATGGCGGCGCCCCACACGGCGGGAGTAGCCGCCCTCTACCTGGAAGCCAATCCGCTTGCCTCCCCGGCCGAGGTGGCTCAAGCCATCTTCAACGCCACCACCAAGAACATTGTGACGGTATCGAATTCTGCCAACAATCACCTGCTCCAGTCGTTCGCCCCCGGCTCGACGAACGCTCCCCCAGCAGCCGATTTCACTTTCGTCGCCACCGATCTGGCTGTGGACTTCACAGATGCGAGCACGGATAGCGACGGAAACATTGGGTCGTGGGTTTGGGATTTTGGCGACGGCAACTCCTCCACGGCTCAGAATCCGACTCACACCTTCGCCTCGGGCGGAACCTTCAACGTCACGCTGACGGTCACCGACGACGGTGGCGCCACGGACGCAGTGACCCAGCCTGTGACCGTCACGGATCCGGCGAACAGCCCTCCCACAGCGGACTTCACTTTTGCCGTAACCTATTTGGATGTGGAGTTCACGGATGCGAGCACGGATACCGACGGAACCGTTGGGGCGTGGGCCTGGGACTTTGGTGATGGAACCACTTCCACGCTTCAGAACCCGACTCACACCTTCGCCTCGGGCGGGACCTTCAATGTCACCCTGGCGGTCACCGACGACGGTGGTGGCACGGACGAGGTGACCCAGCCTGTGACCGTTACCGCCCCGCCGAACAATCCACCCAGGGCGGGATTCACCTTTGCCGTGACCGGTCTGGATGTGGACTTCACGGACACGAGCACGGATAACGACGGAACCCTCGGATCGTGGGCTTGGGATTTTGGCGACGGAACGAACTCCACGGTTCAGAACCCGACTCACACATACGCAGCGGGTGGGACGTATTCCGTCACCCTGACGGTCACCGACGACGACGGTGCTACGGATGACCTAACCCAGTCGGTCACCGTTACCGCCCCGCCCTCCGACCTGGTGCTCACGGCGAAGAAGAGGGGGAAAAACAAGGTTGTACTGGACTGGGTGCCCGCGTCCTTTCCCGTGGACGTAATCCGGGCTTTCCCAGCCACATTTGAGGTCATCGTTGTCGCTTCCGGGGTCACCGGAGGGCACTACCTGGACGTTCTCCCGGAAAAGAAGCCCAAGGGATTGTACCTGTTCTCGGTGTGTGAAACCGGGAATCCGGACAACTGCTCTCCACCGGTCATTATTGAGTTTTAGACGGGTCCATCCGCAGGGTCCCAGAAGCCCCCGGTTCCTCGTTCGAGGGATCGGGGGCTCTTCCCGGCCAGTTCGGGCTTCCGAAACCCTTCCCGGACCGTAGGGATTTCCGAAAATGGCGCCGCTTGCCTTCAAGCGGTTTGGGCTCCTGAGCGGGTCACCTCAGGCGTTCAGGGCTTCTTGAGGGCTTTTTCGACCTGGGCGAGAAGCTCCGCGGTTTGGTAAGGTTTCTGGATAAAGCCAGCCAAGCCCTTTCCGGCGAAACGGCTCATGGCGTGCATTTCCCCAAAACCACTGCTCAGGAGAACCCTGACCTCAGGGTGGATCTCTCGCATGGCCTGGAGAGCCTCTTCTCCATCCATCTCCGGCATGGTCAGGTCCAGTAACACCAGAGCGATCTCCCCATGGTGACTGCGGAAGACCTCAACACCCTCCCGGCCGTTGGAAGCGGTTAGAACCGTCAAGCCCAAACCCTCGAGCATCTGTTTGGATATTTCCAACACGGCCGCATCGTCATCCACCAGCAGGACCGTAACCCCTCCCAGCTCCTCGGGCTGGATCTGTCGTTCGGGTGCTGCCCACTCGGTCGAGGGAGCGGCTAGGGGAAGCAGAACCCTGAACACGCTACCGAGGCCAGGATCGCTGCTCACGTAGATTGTACCCTTGTGGCCCCGCACAATGCCCAGAACGGCCGCCAATCCCAATCCGCGCCCGGCGAATTTCGTCGTGAAGAACGGATCGAAGATCTTCTCTTGAGTGGCGTCATCCATTCCCTGTCCGGTATCCGACACCTCCAAGTATGCGTACCTGCCTTCCGGCAGGTCTTCTCCGAGATAGCACTGGGCCAGGTAGTCACGGTCGGGTTCGATCATGCCGGTGTTGAGGAGAATCGTGCCATTCTGGCCCTCGAACGCCTCAGAGGCGTTGAGGATCAGGTTCATGACCACCTGACTCAGTTGGTTGCCATCGGCCAACACCGGAGGAAGCCCCGGAGCAAAAGAGAATTTAAGCTCGGCCTTCTTGGAGATTACGGTCTCCAGAAGGTGAGCCATCTCCCCCACCAATCGATCCAGGTGAATCGGTTGGATCAAGAACTTTCCTTTTCCCGAATAGGCCAGCATCTGATTGGTGAGCTCTGCAGCCCGCCTACCGGTTTTTTCGATCTTTTGAACGAACCCGCTGGCAGGCGAGTCTGGTGGGAGAGCGGCAAGGGCCCGGTCGGCGTTGCCGAGTACCGCCATCAACAGGTTGTTGAAGTCGTGGGCGATCCCTCCGGCCAAGGTTCCGAGGCTCTCCAGCTTCTGTGCGTGCTGCATCTTGGCGTCGAAGGCCCGCCTCTCCTCCTCCTCCGCTTTCTTGTCGGTCACATCCTCGGCGATCCCGGCTATGCGCTCCACCTCGCCATTCGGATCGCGAATGAGGAACGCCCGATCCGAGATGTGGCGCACTGCGCCGTCTGGCCGGACGATGCGGTACTCCCGCGGTTCACCTCCCCCGGTCTCCAGAGTTCTCTCGAATGACGCCTGGGCATAAGCCCGATCCTCCGGGTGGACGCTGCGTCCCCACTCATCGTAGCTCTGGTAGAGGTCGTCCAGTGAACGCCCCCAGATCGTCTCGTACGCGGGACTCGCGTAGATGACTCGCTGGTCGGCCCAGTCGAACAGCCAGAAGACCTCCCGGATATGCTCGGCCATCTCCCGGAACCGGGCTTCGCTCAACTCCAGGGCCTCCCTCGTTCGTTTGCGCTCGGTGATATCACGCACGAACGCGGCGACGTTGTCACCCCCGTCTCCCGGCAGAATGCCGATGCTCACGTCGAGATCAAGGATCTGCCCGTCCTTCCTCCTGTGGTTGGTCTCGAATCGGTCCTTCCCCAACCTGACCATGCGTTCGATTCTGCGTTCGATCTCCTCCGGGGATAACTGCGCCTCGATGGCCCGGATGTTCATGGAGCACAATTCCTCGGGGGAATAACCGATCATCTGGGAATAGGCAGGGTTCACCTCCAGAATGCGCCCGTCGGAGTCGGCGAGGATATACCCGTCCAGAGTGCTCCGTAAGATCAGGTCGATATTCCGGGCCTGTTCCAGCTGGTTCTCCTCAGCCCGCTCCTTTTCGGTGATATCAATGACAACGGCCACATGGTGGTCCGGCGGCTGCCCGATTTCCCAGAGGGGGGATACCGTGAGCTCGACCCATACAAAAGAATCATCCGGCCGGGCATACCGTTTCTTCATGCAGAACTCTCGGATCCTGCCTGCCTTGAGAGCCTCCATGTTGTCCAGATCTTCCTGCAAGTCCTCCGGATGAGTGATCTCCTGGAAGGCGCGTCCCTCCATCTCCTGCTTTGAACGCCCGAGGATATCGCAATATTTCTGGTTGATGCGCAGGAAGCGCCCCGTGGCGGTCTCGATCTCGGCCACCCCTACAGCCGCCTGCTCGAACAACCCCCGGAACCGGGCTTCACTGCTCCGCAGATCGGCCTCATTTCGCTCCCGATCCGTGACGTCTTGAGCTATTCCTACCAATCTGATAGGAGCGCCCTCGGCATCGTATTCCACCCGGCCTCGGGATTGGACCCAGCGGAGGGAATCGTCCGGCCTGACAATCCGGAACTGTACGTGGTAGGGTTTTTTCTCCTGCAACGCGCCGTCGATGGCTTCGGCCACTCTCTCCCGATCTTCGGGGGAGACCAAGTCCATGAAGCGAGCCCGGGAGAACTCCACCGAGCCAGGCTCGAGACCGAAGATCCTGAATAGCCCATCAGAGACTTCGACGTGATCGGAGGAGAGATCCCAGTCCCAAATACCGACCTGAGCGATCTCCTCCATTTCGGCTAGGTAGGCCTGGTTCTCTTTCATGGCGATCCGAAGGTGGTCGGCCCCCCCTGGGAGTGGGAAAGCCGGTTTCGAATAGGTTCGGGCCACATCCCTCCCTCCTGGCTTCACTCCGAGCGAAGCGTTCCGGCTCGCGTGAGTCGAGGCAAGGGGGGGGTAAAAGTCAAAGTAACTGAGGCCGAATCCGGAGGATAGCAGCGGTATGAGCCAGAAGCTCATAGTCCGGAATCGATCGGAAAGGGATCCAGGTAGGGGGTGTTCCCTGACTCCCTGCCTTCTCGCCTCCGGGGCGGTGGCAGAAAAGCGCTTTGTAGCCCATTCTCCTTCTGCTGGAGTTGTTGGATCTTCCCGGCCTGACATCCGGGCACTCATGGAGGCGATCCCCGTGCATACGACCTGGACCCGCATCGCCCTGGTTTTGGGCTTTCTCATTTCCTCGGTATCGTCGGCTGGAGCCCAGTCCCCGGAGCTGTACTCCGACATGCACTGGCGCTCCATCGGACCGACCCGGGCAGGGCGCACCCGGGCGCTGGCCGGCGTTCCCGATCAGCCCAACGTGTTCTACATCGGGTTCGACAACGGAGGGATGTGGCGCTCCACCGACTACGGCTCCACTTGGCAGCCGCTCTTCGACCGGGAGTCCACGGGCTCCATCGGCGCCATCGCCGTGGCGCCCTCCGACCCGAACATCATCTACGTGGGGAGCGGCGCAGGAATCATCCGTCCGGATCTGTCCACTGGAGACGGCATGTACAAGTCCACCGACGCCGGTGAGACCTGGACAAACATCGGACTTCGGGACAGCCAGATGATCGCCGATGTGGTGGTCGATCCCACCAACCCGGATCGCCTCTTCGTCGGTGTTCTCGGACACCCCTACGGGCCGAATGAGGAGCGGGGGATCTTCCGATCGGTTGACGGTGGCCGATCCTTCGAGAAGGTCCTCTATCGCGACGAATACACCAGCGGGAATGACCTGGTCATAGACCCCTCCGATCCCAACACCGTCTATGCCACGCTCTGGCAACAACAACAGAGCTTTCGCGAGAGCGGAGAGTTCGGCGGTTTCGGGGACGGCATCTTCAAGTCCACGGATGGCGGCACCACGTGGAGGCCTCTCACTCAGGGCCTTCCCAGCGTCATCGAGGCGAACCTGGCCCTTGCTCCCAGCAACCCGAGGGTCCTTTACGCCATCGTGGCTGGCCTGCCCAAGGGAGCGGAAGGCGGCAGCACCACCGGGGTCGTGGGTATCTACAAGTCCACCGACGCAGGTGAAAGCTGGACCCCTTTGAACGTGCCCGCGGGACCCATGGGGGAGGCCACGCCCCACGTGGACACGCGGCCCTTGGCCCGCATCGGGGGCGGGGACCTGCCCACTCTCACGGTGGATCCGACGAACGAAAACGTCGTCTACAGCTCTACGGTGGTCATGTGGCGGAGCGAGGATGGCGGCAACACCTGGTCGGCGGTTGTGGGTGCGTACGGAGGAGACGACTACCAGAAGACCTGGATCAATCCCAACGATCCGAACATCATCCTGACCGTGTCCGACCAGGGCGCGTTGGTCTCCGGCAACCGCGGCGAGTCCTGGAGCACATGGTACACCCAACCCACCGGGGCCATGTACCACGTCACGACGGACAACGACTTCCCCTATCGGGTGTGCAGTGGCCAGCAGGACTCGGGCTCGGCCTGCGTACAGAGCCGTTCCATGGACGGCATGATCACCTTCCACGACTGGCATCCCGTCAACATCCAGGAATACGGGATCGCGGCGCCGGACCCCCGGGATCCGGATATGGTCTTCGGCAGCAGCCGGTCCGATGTCACTCTCTACAACCGGAAGACCGGCCAGACCACCCGGGTCGGCCCGGACATGGGGCCTCGGGGCGGGCCCTTCAACCGGAACGTCCGGACCATGCCCATCCTCTGGTCGCCGATAGATCCGGATCTTCTCTTCTACACGTCCAACGTGGTGTGGAAGACCAGGGATCGTGGCCATAGCTGGACACGGATCAGTCCCGACCTGTCACGCCCCACGTGGGAGGTCCCGGCGAACGCGGGCAAATACTCCGACCAGGTCACCCCGAGCCAGCAGGGTACCATCACGGCGCTGTCGGCCTCACCCATAGACGTCGACATCCTCTGGGCCGGGACCGACGACGGCAACATCCAAGTGACCACCGACGGTGGCGCGAACTGGAGCAACGTCACCCCGCCCGAGATCAAGCCGTGGACCCGAATCTTCAACATCGAGGCGGGGCATTTCGATGAGGGCACGGCCTACGCCGCGGCCAATACCATGCGCATCGACGACATGAACCCCCACTTCTGGCGCACCCACGACGGCGGCGAGACGTGGACGGAGATCAACAACGGTCTGGCGCCGGGGGCGGTGGCCAACTCCATCCGAGAGGATCCGCGGGTGCCCGGGCTCCTGTATGCCGCGACGGAGACGCAGGTCTGGGTATCCTTCGACGACGGTGATGCGTGGCATTCGCTCCGGCTGGACATGCCGGCTGTTTCTGTCCGCGACATCCAGGTAAAGGACGACAGCACCTGCATGTGCTCGGATCTGGTGGCGGGCACGCACGGCCGGGGATTCTGGATCCTGGACAACGTGACGCCGTTACGCCAGGCGGCTGAGGCGGCCGCGGCGACCGAGGCATACCTTTTTGCTCCCGCCACAGCCGTGCGCGTCCGCTTCGGCACCAACGATCCCACGGAGTGGACGAAGGAACTGCCCCACGGCGAGAACCCGCCTCCAGGCGGCATCATAGACTACTACCTGGCTGCCGACGTTTCGGGGCCGGTGAGCCTCGAGATTCTGGACGAGGACGGGATCGTCGTGCGCTCATACTCCAGCGACGACCCCAGGCTGGAGCCGGATCCCGCCCTTGATCCCGAAGGATACGACAGGATCTGCAGGCTGAACCCGACGGCCCCCAACTGCCGGGTTCCCCTGTACTGGCCGGCCCCGCAGATGCTCGTGTCCACCCGTAAGGGCATGCATCGCTTCTCCTGGGACCTGCACTTCGAGCCCTTGGGCGACGAGCCCAGGGCGGGAGGAGGCGCCACCGGCGCGGTTCCCCACCGGACCTATCCGCGGGTGCAGGCGCCGTGGGCGCCTCCCGGGGAGTACACGGTTCGCCTCACGGCGGGTGGAGAGCAGTACACCCAACCCCTCTCGTTGCGCTTGGACCCGAGGGTGACGACGCCGGCTCCTGATCTGGCCCTTCTGGCGTCTCTTTCCAGGGAGATGTGGGATGGAGCCATGGCCGCAGATGCGGCCTATCAAGCCGCTCGGGCGCTGGTGACGGAGCTGGAAGCTCAGGGGGGTGCCGAGGCTGCAGCCCTGAAGGCGGAGGTCGAAGCGTTGGCCCCCGCACCCCGCCCAAGCACCGGGAGGCGCTTTCGGGGCGGGGGAGCAGCCGGTCCACCCAACCTGCAGAGCGTGAGCCAGTCCATGATGAGTGCCGCCATGTCCATGCAGGGCGCCGACGTCGCACCTACGATGCGGCAGATAGCCGCCTGCGAAGCAGCACGGGCTCAGCTCCAGGAGGTGATGGCACGGTGGAATGCCGTTTCCGGGCGGTGATGGCCGGTGACATGCGCTTACCAAGAAGTGGTGGGGCGGTGAAACTCACCCTACCGGAAAGGAGTCGGCAGGAATCCTCGGAGTGATCCTGAGGGCGTTCCCGAAGTACAGCTTCTTCAGCACGTCGTCGGGAAGGTCCATCCCTTGAACCGGCGACCTTCGAACAACGCCATCTCGAGCCATCGCTCGTTCTCGTAGTCGAGGGGCTCGAAGAACTCGGCGGGATCCCCGGTATGGATAAACACAGGAATGCCGAGCCGGGCGGCGGTTTCCCAGACCACGTCCAGCTCCGGATCGTCCTCAGCCAGGCGTGTCCCGTCCGCCTTCCGCATGGTTAAACCGAAGCCCTTACCGATCTCCCCGATTCCCACCGCCCCGGCCCTGACATCCTCCTCGAGCTGGGCTGCGATGCGGGCTCCCGACCCGGGCTCCACGTTCCTCAGATCGACGGCTGCAAAGAAGACGAACCGATCGGCATAGCCGGCACTTCTGACCGCGTCGATCTGCCCGGTCAGCCGCTCTCCGGAGCTGGGCCGTGCCTGAACCATCACCTGCACA